>DATLUQ010000021.1 GCA_035533015.1 Gemmatimonadaceae bacterium
CTGCGGCCCTCGGGAGTCTCGTCGGGGAGCGAGGCGAGCTGCGCGCGATCGGCGAGATGCTCCACGGTCACGCCGAATACCGGGAGGAACTCCACCGCCTGGCGGTTGCCGAGCGTGATCGTGCCCGTCTTGTCGAGCAGAAGGGTGTTGACGTCGCCGGCGGCCTCCACCGAACGGCCACTCATCGCGATCACGTTCTGTTGGATGAGCCGGTCCATCCCGGCGATGCCGATCGCCGAGAGCAGGCCGCCGATCGTCGTCGGGATGAGACAGACGAGCAGCGAGATGAGGACCGGCATGGACACCGTGGTGCCGCTGTACGCGGCGAAGGGTGCCAGCGTCGCGACGGCGAGCAGGAAGACGATCGTGAGTCCCGACAGCAGGATCGTGAGCGCGATCTCGTTCGGCGTCTTCTGCCGCATGGCGCCCTCGACGAGCGCGATCATGCGGTCGAGGAAGGTCTCGCCCTGGTTGGCGGTGATCCGGATGATCAGGTAGTCGGACAGGACCTTCGTGCCGCCGGTGACGGCGGAGCGGTCGCCGCCCGACTCGCGGATGACGGGGGCCGACTCGCCGGTGATCGCCGACTCGTCCACCGACGCCACGCCTTCCACGACCTCGCCGTCGCCGGGAATCACGTCGCCCGGCGTGCAGATGACGAAGTCGCCTACCCGGAGCTGCGACGCCGGCGTGGCGAGCACGGCGATCTTGTTCGTCGGGTCGTCCAGCTTCTTGGCCACGGTCTGCGTGCGCGCCGAGCGGAGCGAATCGGCCTGGGCCTTGCCGCGCCCCTGCGCCATCGCTTCGGCGAAGTTGGCGAACAGCACGGTGAACCAGAGCCAGACGGCGATCTGGAGCGTGAACCCGACGCCGGGCAGGTGCTGCGCGATGTCGCGCACGAGGACGAGCGTGGTGAGGATGCTGCCCACGAACACCACGAACATGACCGGATTCCGGATGATGTCGCGCGGGGCGAGCTTGGCGAACGCGTCGCGCACGGCGCGGCGCACGATGGGCGGATCGAACAGCGGACGGGCAGCGACGGCCATGTTAGAAGAGCCTCCCCGCGCGCATCAGGAAGTGCTCGACGATCGGGCCGAGCGAGAGCGCGGGAAAGAACGTGAGGGCACCGACGATCACGATGACGCCGATGAGGAGGATGACGAACAGCGGCGTCGTGACCGGGAAGGACGCCGTCGATTCCGGCGCCGCTTTCTTCTCGGAGAGGAACCCCGCCAGGGCGAGCATCGGTACGATCATCGCGAACCGGCCGACCAGCGTGTTCAGCCCCAGGGTCGTGTTGTAGAAGTAGCTGCCGCCGGTGAGGCCGGCGAACGCGCTGCCGTTGTTGCCGGCCGTGGACGCGTACGCGTACAGGATTTCGGAAAGCCCGTGCGGCCCGGCGTTGTTCAGTCCGGCCAGCCCCGCCTTCACGGACGCCGCCACGGCGGTGTTCACCAGAATCGCGGCAGCGAACACCAGGGCATAGAGCATCGCCATCTGTACTTCCCGCGCCTGGATCTTCTTGCCCAGGTACTCCGGCGTGCGTCCCACCATGAGTCCGGCGATGAACACCGTGAGCACGACCATCACGAGCATGCCGTAGAGGCCGGCCCCCACCCCGCCGAACACCACCTCGCCGAGCAGGATGTTCGTCAGCGGGACCAACCCGCCGATCGGCGTGAACGAGTCGTGCATGGCGTTCACGGCGCCGCACGACGCGTCGGTGGTGATCGTGGCGAACAGCGCCGAATTCGCGATGCCGAATCGGACCTCCTTGCCCTCCATGTTGCCGCCGGGGTTGGTTGTCGACGCCACCGTGTTCACGCCGAGCTGCCGGTGGATGGGGTTCCCGCGCGCTTCCGCCCAGTACGCGGTGGTCGTCCCGGCCATGAACAGCACGAACATCGCGGCCCAGAGCGCCCACCCGTGCTTCTGGTTCTTCACCATGCGGCCGAACGCGTAGGTCAGGCCGGCGGGAACGAGGAAGATCGTGAACATCTGCCAGAAGTTGGTCCACGGCGTGGGATTCTCGAACGGATGCGCCGAGTTGGCGTTGAAGAATCCGCCACCGTTCGTGCCGAGCTGCTTGATGGCCTCCTGGCTGGCCACCGGCCCCATGGCGAGGACTTGTTTCGCGCCCTCGACCGTCGTGACGGTCACGTAGTGCGCGAAGTTCTGGATCGCGCCCTGCTGGACGAGCAGCAGCGCGAACAGGAACGACGCCGGCAGGAAGACGTACAGCGTGCCGCGCACGAGATCGACCCAGAAGTTGCCGAGCCTGCCCGCGCTGTGGCGCGCGATGCCCCGCGTGAAGGCGATGGCGAGGGCGACGCCGACGGCCGCCGACGCGAAGTTGTGGAAGGCGAGCTGGGTCATCTGCGAGAAGTACGACATCGTCGTCTCCCCGCTGTACGACTGCCAGTTGGTGTTCGTCGTGAACGACGCCGCCGTCTCGAAGGCCTGGCGGTCCACCACGTTGGGCAGGTGCTGCGGGTTGAGCGGCAGCCACTGCTGGACCCGCAGCACGAGGTACGTGAGCAGCATCGTCGCCAGACTGAAGATCAGCATCGACGCGGCGTAGCGCGTCCAGTGCTGGTCCTCGTCCGGGTCGACGCCGCCCAGACGATAGAGCAGCCGCTCCACCGGGCCGAGCCAGTGGAGCGACCCGTCGTAGACCTTGACCAGATAGACCCCGATCGGCTTGGTCACGAGCAGCAGCGCCACCGCGTAGAACGCGATCTGAATCCAACCGTTGGCGGTCATGTCAGAACTTCTCCGGCCGGAGGAGCGTGTAGATCAGGTACACCAGGAGCAGCGCGGCGACGATCGCGCCGACCACGTTGTCGGTCGTCACGTCGTGCGCTCCTCGTGCTCGCCGCCCGCGCCAAGGCGTCGGCACGCGCCGACGTACGCCAGCATCAACGCGAAGAACGCGATGGCCGTGAGCACATATATGAAATCCAGCATGAACGGGCCGCCTGTGAGGAGTCGGGTTTCTGCGAACCGCAGGAACGCTATTCGGGGGGCGTGAAAACCGCGTTAACGAAGCAGTACGCGGATTGCCGGTGCGATGAATAGGGGATTCCCCGGCGTCACCGGCCGGAATCGTTCACGCGTCGTTAATGCGCGGGCCTTAGGGTTCGTCCCGGCCGGGGAGCGGCGATCGATGACGGTCGATCGCCGCGGCCCCGCTGCGGGGGAGGCCGCCATGGGCTGGGCCGTATTTCGTGCGTGGTCTGTCGCGATCGTGGTCGCGGCATTCGTCGCATATCTTGCGATGCAGATGGTCTTCGGCATCGACGTCGCGCGCCTTCTAGAGGCGGCCTCGATCGCGCGCCGTGAACGCAAGCGCGCGGTGATCGGCCGGGGCAGCCTCAGCCGGCCGGGGCGATCAGTGCGGGGACGTCCGCGGCCGGGAGATCGAAGGTGAACACGCTGCCGCCGCCGGGACGCGGCGCCAGGCGGACGTCGCCCCCCTGCGCTTCCGCCAGGCGGCGGGCGATCGCGAGCCCGAGCCCCACGCCGCCCACGTCGGGGGGGCTGCCCGGAGGCCGGTAGAAGGCGGTGAACACCCGCTCGCGCTCGTCCTCGGGGATGCCCGGCCCGCGGTCGGCCACGGCGAACTGCACCCGGTCACCGGCGCGCCGCACGTCCAGATCCACCGGCGAATCCTGGGGCGAGTACTTGAGCGCGTTTTCCAGCAGGTTCACGAGGACGCGCACGGCCTGCACCGTGTCGCACACCACGCCGATCGGGCCGGCTGCTTCGGCGTGGACGGCCACGGCGCGCGCGCCGCGGGCGGCGGTCACGCTCCGCACCGCCGCACCGACGATCTCGTCGGCCACGTTGAGTTCGATGCGCAGCGGCAACGAGCCGGCGTTGAGGCGCGACAGGTCGAGCAGGTCGGCGACCATGCGATTCAGGCGGTCCGCTTCCGCTTCGATGGACACGGCCTCTTCGGTCCCTCGCTCGGCGAGCCGGTGGGCCAGCGCCTTGATGGACGTGAGGGGCGTGCGCAGGTCGTGCGATACGGCGGCCAGCAGCGCGTCCTTGAGCTGTCCCGCCTGGCGGAACGCTTCGGCCCGGTCTGCTTCGGCCGAGAGGCGAGTGCGCTCCACCGCCAGCGCGGCGTAGTAGGCGAGCGCGTCGAGGAATTGGCGTTTGGCCGGATCGAGCGTGAACGGCGCGTCGCTGGAGATGCGAAGCACGCCCACGGTGCGCCCACGAACGCCGAGTGGCACGAGGAGCGCGCGCACGTCGTCGCCGATCGGCCAGAGCGGAAGCTGGCTCCAGCTCTCGCCGGGCGCCGGCGCGAGCGGGGCGATGCGCGTGGTGCGATCCGCGCGTTCGGTGGCCGGCGCTCCGGCTTGCGCGACCCACGCCGCCAGGCCGGCCGGATCGACGTCCGCGGCGCCGCCGCACGTGCCGGCCGCGCCAGCCCGCGAATACGTCGGACCGGGGAGCCGCGCCACGAAGATCTCGCAGCAGGCCACCTCGAGGGTGGCCTGTATCACGCGCGCGATCGCGGTGAGCGCGTCCTCGGCGCGGCCCACGTTCAGCGTCTCGGCGCCGAGCACGGCCAGGCGTTCCACTTCCACGGAACGTTGGCGTGCCGTCTCGGCGCGATCCTCGGCGCGCGCGAGCAGCTGCGCCGCCACGATTCCCGTGACGAGAAAGGCCACTAGCACCAGCCAGTCCAGCGGATCCTGGATGACCAGCGTGTAATACGGCGGGAGAAACGCGAAATCGAAGATGAGGAAGGCCACGGCCGAGAGCGCGATGCCGAGGACTCGGCCGCCCGCCGCGCTCCCGCCGAGGACCACGAGCAGGAAGAGCAGGGCGACGTGCGCCTTGTCCACGTGGCTGCGCACGAGGAACAGCCCGGCGCTCACGGCCGCGAGCGCGAGGAACGACAGGGGCCACGCCCAGCGTCGCATCGGGCGGCGGCCGTTATCCGGCATCGACGGGGTCGATCTCGAAGCGATAGCCCACGCCCGGTTCGGTCACGAAGTGGCGTGGCGTGTACGGATCGGCTTCGAGCTTGCGGCGCAGATGGGCCATGTACACGCGCAGGTACTGCTGTGGGTCGCCGTCCGACGACCCCCAGACGGCGCGGAAGAGCTGGGCATGGGTCATCGTCCGGCCGGCGTTGGCGGCGAGCACCTGCAGCAGCTGCCACTCGGTGGGACTGAGGTGCACGGCCGCGGCGCCGCGCGAGGCCGAGCGGCGCTCGACGTCGATCGTGAACGGGCCGATGGCCAGTGGCCCGCGCGGCGGAGCCGGGCGCCGAGCGCGGCGGAGCTGGGCGCGGATGCGGGCCCGGAATTCCACCGTGCCGAACGGCTTGGTCACGTAGTCGTCGGCGCCGGCGTCGAGGAGCCGCGCCTTTTCGCTCTCCGAATGGCGGGCCGACAGCACGAGGATCGGGGCCTGCGTGAACTCGCGCAGCCGGCGGCAGACCTCGACGCCGTCGCGATCGGGGAGGCCGAGGTCGAGGACGATGACGTCGGGATGTTCGCGTTGCGCAGCGGCTATCGCTTCGACGCCCGTGGACGCTTCAACGCACCGTGCCACGTCGAGCGCGACGGCGTCGCAGACGGCGGTGCGGATTTTGGGCTCGTCGTCCACTACGAGCAGCGTTTGCCGGGACGTCGTGGGCATACGGAGGTGGGGGGAAGCGTCCGGCGGGATTACGGACGGTCGCGGGAGGACGCGACGAGGCCGAGTACGCCGGCGGCCCCCACCTCGTGCCAATTCGCTCGCTGCATCGCGCCTCCCCATCGGTTGGACTTCGCGGTTCGCCCTTGCCTGTTGTCCGCGACCCGAACTATTCTTAAAAAGATAGATACAGGGTGATGGAGCTCACCCGCAACCGCCGGCACCATTGGCTGATGGCTCCTACGCAATCGCTGCGCGGGAGCCATACTTGTGTCCATGACCGACTTGCATCCGGTGCTCAACGAGCATCAGCGGCGCCACTTCGCGGTGCTCCTCGTGGGGCTCGACGAAGCGCTGGCGCGCATCGAAGAGTTGGCCGACCAGGATCGCCAGGCATGGGGCCCCCTCACCGAGTACGCGGACGACCTACCGCCGAGGTTCACCGCCGAGGCGTATCCGCTGATCGCCGACCTGCGGTCGCGCGTTCTCGCGTTGGGCGCGTTGCTGCGCACGGATAGCCGTCACATGTCCCGAGCGCGGAGCATCCGCGCGATGGTGACGTCGGCGACCATCCGGCTGGAAGACAGCCGGGCGCGCGGCCTGCGGGGCTACGGGGCGGTGGACCCGAGCGTGCACGAGCAACTCGACCCGGTGCTCGACGATCTCATCGAGCGATTCCGAGCGGTGGGGCGATTGGCCGCGTGGGAGGCGGCGGGCCCGAACCGGCCGGAGCGGTCATGAGATTTCTCATCAATGTCGGGTACGTGGCCGTGGGGGCGGCGATCGGCGGCGCGCTGCGCTACATCGCGACGGTGTTCATCCAGGGGCGCGCCGGCCCGGCCTTTCCCGTGGCCACCCTGATCATCAACGTCACGGGCTCGCTGCTGCTCGGCTTCCTGGTCGCATACCTGGCCGAAACCTCGGCCGTGCGGCCGGAATTGGGGCTGCTGCTCACCTCGGGCGTGTGTGGCGGGTACACCACGTTCTCGACGTTCAGCTACGAGACGTTCGCGCTGCTGCGCGACGGCGAGTACAATCGAGCGGCGGCGTACGTGCTCTTGAGCGTCGGCGCGTCGCTGGTAGCGATGTTCGCGGGGTTCGCGGCGGCCCATGGCGCCATCCACCTGCAGCGCGGAGGAGCGTGACGATGGCAGACCACCAGGCCGGCAGCATCACCCACGGCTTCAAGGGCGAGCGCATGCTGATGCGCGTGCATATCGGCGAGAGCGACAAGTACGAGGGCAAGCCGCTCTATCAGCAGATCGTAGAACTGTTGCGCAAGCGCCATTACGCCGGGTGCACCGTGTTTCGCGGGATCATGGGATTCGGCGCCACCGCGCACCTGCACACCGACCGGTTCCTCGAATTGTCCAGCGACCTGCCGATCGTCGTCGAATGCGTGGACACGCCGGAGCGCATCGAGGAGATCCTCCCGGAGCTGGACGACATGATCGGGGGCGGGCTCATCACGCTGGAGCGCGCCAGGGTGATCATGTATCGTGGCAACGTGCCTCCCGACCGGCGTACGGGGAGCTGGTCGATCGACCTCGGAGAGGGCTGAGGCATTCGCGGGGCAGTGCGGGCCGCTCCGCTCCGGTGGTGCGCTTGACGCGTTGGCCGGGGACGGCTAGCCATTCACACACAACCGAGACCCGTGGTCATTTCCCGCCTATTGCCGCCACGCAAAACAACGAGCTAAAACGCGACCCGGGCGGAAGTCGTCCCGGGACTTGTCGTTTAGGGGAACTTTCCGCGCGGCCGACGGCTCCCTGCAGTATCACGCCTCATCTCCGGGAGTTCGAACATGAGTACCGCGACGATCGCCGACCAGGCCATTCTTGCCAGGGAATACGCGCACCCCGAGTCGCTGGTGAGCACCGCATGGCTGGCCGAACACCTGAACGATCCGGCCCTGCGCATCATCGAGAGCGACGAGGACGTGCTGTTGTACGACACGGGGCACATCCCGGGGGCCCAGAAGGTGGATTGGCACCTGGACCTCAACGATCCTCTGGTGCGCGACTACATCGACCGCGATCGGTTCCAGGCGCTCGCACGCCGGTTGGGGATCGACGAGACGACGCCGGTGGTGTTCTACGGCGACAAGAGCAACTGGTGGGCCTGCTACGCGCTGTGGGTGTTCCAGCTGTTTGGATTCACGAACGGGCGCATTCTCGACGGCGGCCGCATCAAGTGGGAGCTGGAGGGGCGGCCGCTGGTGACCGACGTTCCCGTCCATCCATCCACGACGTACACGCCGCCGGCGCGCCGCGACGAGCGCATTCGTGCATTCATGGACGACGTGAAACGGCACGTGGCCGCCCATCGCCAACTCGTGGACGTGCGCTCCCCGGACGAGTACACCGGCAAGAAACTGCACATGGCCGACTACCCGCAAGAGGGCGCGCTGCGCGGCGGGCACATTCCCCGAGCGAAGAGCGTCCCCTGGGCCCGCGCGGCGAACGCGGACGGCACGTTCAAAACAGCCGACGAACTCCGCGCGATCTACGAACGCGAGCAGGGGCTCACGCCCACCGACGACGTCATCGCCTACTGCCGCATCGGCGAGCGCTCGTCGCACACCTGGTTCGTGCTCACCTACCTGCTGGGGTTCGAGAAGGTGCGCAACTACGACGGCAGCTGGACGGAGTGGGGGAACGCGGTGCAGGCGCCGATAGAACGGTAGGAGGGTAGGATGGATGACTGCGGAACGCGGTTTACGCTCTATCCTCCTACTCTCCCGCTGTGGGGCGGAGCGGCGGGGTGGTGGGCGGCGGCCGCCGGCGGTGCGTGGCCTGCTCGTACCCGTACGCCAGGGTGATGAGTGTACGCTCATCCCAGGCCCGTCCGAAGAACTGGAGGCCGGCTGGGAGCACGCCACCATGCGTGTAGCCCATGGGCACGGTGATGGCCGGGAACCCCGTGCTCGGTGAGAAGAACTGGTTGTTGTCGCCGGCCGGCGTGTTGAGATCGCCGATCAGCCGCGGCGGGTTGCTCCAGGTGGGATAGACCATCGCGTCCAGGTGCATGGAGTCGAGCAGCTGCGTGACGGCGGTCCGGAGCCGCGCCCGCATGGCCTCCTGGCTCGTACATCCGGGGTTGTTGGCCGCGGTGTCTTCCACGGCTTCGGCATCCTTGAGCCGCACCTCGATCGAGGGATGGTACTCTCGCGTCCGGATCAGCTCGGCCAACGTCTTGACCGGTGGAGTCGGGCTGAGCGAGGCCAGGTAGGCATTGAAATCGCGCTTGAACGTATTGCACCCGGCCGTCTGCAGGCGGCGGATGGCGGTCAGGTCGGGCACCGCCACGGGATCGATGATCGTCGCGCCCTGGCGCCGCAGGTCGTCCAGCGCCGCGGCGAACAGCCGGGCGATCTCGGGATCGAGCGTGGGCGTGTCGTACGCCTGGTGCAGCACGCCGATGCGCCTGCCGCGAAGCCCGTCCGGCACCAGCGCCGACGCATAGTCGGCGCTCACGTGGCCGCGGCTGGCGAGCGTGACCGGATCGCCCGGGTCGGGTCCGGCCATCACCTGCAGCACGGCAACCGCATCGGCCACGGTGCGCGCCATCGGTCCCGTGACATCGGCGCCGAGGAACAGCGGCACCACTCCCGACCGGCTGGTGAGTCCCATCGTGGGCCGGATTCCGACGAGCGCCTGGTGCGACGACGGTCCGCGAATGGAATTGCCGGTGTCGGTGCCGAGACCGACGACGCCCATGCTCGACGCCACCGCCGCCGCGGTGCCCCCGCTGGAGCCCGCGGTCACGCGATCCAACTCGTACGGGTTGCGCGTGTAGCCGGGGAGAATGGAACTGACGGTCTCGTAGGGGCTGAACGCCAGTTCGGCCATGTTCGACTTGGCGAGCACGATCGCGCCCGCGGCGCGCAGCCGGGCCACGACGAACGCGTCGCGATCGGGGGCGAACCCCTTGAAGGCGAGCGACCCACCAGTGGTCTGAAGCCCCTTCGTGTCGTAGTTGTCCTTCACGATGATTGGGATGCAGAACAAGGATCCTGCGGCGGCCCCGCGCGTGGCCACGGCGTCGAGGCTGTCGGCCACGGCGAGCGCGTCGGGGTTCACGAGGATGATGGCGTTGATCGCCGGTCCGTTCTTGTCGTAGGCGGTAATGCGATCGAGATACGCCTGCACGAGGCCGCGGCAGGTGATTGCGCCGCTGCGCAGGGCCGCGTGGACGTCGGCGATGCTCGCCTCCACGACGTCGAACGGTCGTGCAGCCGCGGGCGCCGGGGAGGCCTGCGCGGCGAGCCGGGCCGCGCCGAAGGCCATGGCGGCCAGTGCGAGGCAGCCGCGCGCCGCCGTACCGCTTCTGAATAGTCTCATTTCGCTCTCATGATTGTGGAAATGTCCCAGCGGGATTTACCACATTTTGCGGGAGTCTGCCGCCTGCACCGGTGGAGGCTAGCCGAGCGCGGGGGCCGGGCACATCTTCCCGGAGGCCGCCGACGGCTCGCGTCGGTCCACCCGTTTCCCCCCAACCGTGCCATGACCGAAACCCGATTCCGCGCGCGGTCCGTGTCCGAGATCGTGGACGCGGCGTTCCAACTCTACCGCGAGGACGCGCTCCAATATATCGTCGTGACGGCCGTGGCGTATGCGCCGTGGCTGATCCTGCGACTGCTCTTCGTGCCGGGGGTGGGACTGACGCCATCCGCGCCGACTTTTGGGCCCACGGCGGTCGTGACGCTGGTGCTGAGTGGCCTCGGGACATGGGTGTCGTTCGCGTTGATGACCGCGGTCATCGTGCGGCTCGGATCCGACGCATACCTGGGCGACCCCGGACCGCGCGACGTAGGGGCCACGATGCGCGAGTTGATGCCCCGGATCCCCGCGATCCTGATTGGCGGACTGTACAAGTACGTCCTTGCGATGCTCGGGCTATTGTGCCTGGTGTTCGGCGCCCTCTACGTGGCGGCGCGGTACTTCGCCGTCGACGCGGCCATCGTCCTCGAGGGCCGCGGGGCGTGGGCGGCGCTCGGACGGTCGTCGGTCCTGTCGAAGGGGCGCAAGCGGCACATCCTCAACACGCTGATCCTGATCTGGCTCATCTACTTCGTCCTGGACATCGGAGTGACGCTTGTGGGTCAGATGACCGGGAGCACCGTCATTCTCCTCGTACTCGCGACCGCGTTCACGATCGTGGCCTATCCGCTGATCGGCCTCACGGAAATGCTCCTGTACTACGACGCGCGAATTCGGGGCGAGGGGTTCGACATCGAACTCATGGCGCGGAGCCTGGAGTCCGGCGCGGCGGAGGCCTGACGAACCCGAGCGTCGCGATCGGGCTCCTGCGGCAGGCCCGGGATACGCTGCCGTGGCCGCCGACCGCCGTGCAGGACACGGTGGCGGCGATCGCCCGCGAGGCGGCGTACCGGCGGTCGTTCACGTCGACCCTCTTCGGGCGTCTGCTCAGCTGGTTGGGGCACCTCTGGCGGAGAACACTCGGGCTGTTCGGGACGTCGCTCGATCTGCGGGGTCTCGCGATCATTGTCGCCGTGTTGCTGGTGGTTACCGTCGTCGTACGGATGTTCGTCGCGGCGCGGGCGGCGGCCGCGGATACCGAACGCGCGCGCGGACGCACGGTGGCCGGCCGCCCCGGCGATCCGTGGAGCGACGCGCAGCGCCTGGCGTCGGAGGGGCGGTTCACGGCGGCCGCGCACGCGCTCTACGGCGCGCTGCTGGCGCGCCTCGCGGGCCGCGGCGCCGTGCGGCTGCACCCTTCGAAGACGGCGGGCGATTACGCGCGCGAGCTGCGCCGCCGCGACTCGCCCGATCAATACGGGTTCCAGGCGTTCCGCGTGCGGTACGATCGCGTCATCTACGGGTCGGGCATCTGCACGGCCGATGACTTCTCAGCGCTGCTCCGTGAAGCGCAGCCGTTGCTGGAGCGCGCGGCGTGACGGGCGGACCTCCGGTTACGACCGCTCCGTCGCGCTGGTTCGCGCGGCCCTCCGTGGTGCTGCTGCTGGTGGCCGTCGTCGTGATCGTCGTGGCCCTGCTCACTCCCGAACCCGTGAACGGGCGCTCCGGCGACGCGCGGCTCACCACCTATTCGGCCCAACCGCAGGGAGCGCAGCTGTTCTACGAGTTGGCCGGCCGCCTGGGCTGGACGGTGGCGCGCCGCACGACGCCGGCCGTGGTGGGCGACCCGTCGACCATCCAGGCCGAACTGTCGCCGATCGAGCCGCTGCGAGCGCTCGAGGTGCACGCGCTGCTCGACGCGGTGCGCCGGGGCGGGGCGCTGCTCGTCGTGCTCTCGGGGGCGGCGGGGCCTCTCGGCGATTCGCTGCACGTCTTGCCCGGCGTCGGCGGCGTGATCAAGCCGGTCCGGTCGGCTGATACCGGCGCCTGCCCCGAGTATTCGGGCGTCGCCGTGCCGCTCTGGCCGGCCGCCGAGGAGCGCCTGTACACGCTGCGCTGGTCCGCTCCGCCGCCGAACGACCGCGTGGACTTCGTGTTCGTCTCCTCGTCTGCGCACGGCACGGACAGCCTGCCCGCGGTGGTGGGGTTCCCGCTCGGCCGGGGACGAGTCGTCGTCGCCTCGGACCCCGACTTCCTGCGCAACGATGCGTTGCGGGTCTGCCGCTACGGGCTGAGCGTGGCCGCGGTGCAGGCGCTGGAATACGTCAGCGCCGGCGGACCGGCTCCGCGGCGCCGCGTGGTGTTCGACGAATACCATCAGGGATTCGGGGCGCAGCCGGGCACGATGTCGGCGATCACGATGTATCTCGGCGGCACGGCGTCGGGGCACCTGCTCCTGCAACTCCTCGGCGCCGGGGTCGTGCTGCTGCTCGCGGTGGCGCCGCGGGCGCTCGCACCGCGCGACACCCCGCGTGTGGAACGACGCTCTCCGCTCGAGCACGTCGACGCGCTGGCGCGCGCCTACGCGCAGGTCGGGGCGACGCGCACGGTGGTGACCCGGTTGGTGCGCGGCGTGCGTCGTCGCATCGGGCTCGCCGCCACACGCGCGACGGCGGGCCAGTCCGACGAGGCATTCCTCGACTGGGTGAGTCGCGAGGCGCCGGATCTCACCGCCGACGCGGCGCGCGTGCGGCGGGGCCTCAGGGCGCCGGTCTCCCGTCACGAGTTGGCGGCGGTCGGCGTGGCCTTGAGGCATATTGAATTTTCTCTTACCAGACTTCGATCATGACTCTCTCCATCGAGCAGGGTGCGGCGGTGATGGCGCGGCTTCGGGCCGCGGTCGCGGCGCGCGTCATCGGGCAGGACGCCGCGATCGAGGACGCCATGGTGGCGTTCCTCGCCCGCGGCCATCTGCTCATCGAAGGCGTGCCCGGGACCGCCAAAACGCTGCTGGTGCGCACGCTCGGCCGGGCGCTCGGCGTGCGCTTCTCGCGCATCCAGTTCACCCCCGACCTCATGCCATCCGACGTGACGGGAGTGTCGATGCTCCGCGATCCGGCGCGCGGCTTCGAGTTCCAGCCGGGCCCGATCTTCACCGATCTGCTGTTGGCCGACGAGATCAACCGCGCGCCGGCCAAGACGCAGGCCGCGCTGCTGGAGGGGATGGGTGAGCGTCAGGTGACGGTGGACGGCGTGACGCGACGGCTCGATCCGCTATTCACGGTGTACGCGACGCAGAATCCGGTGGAGCACGAAGGCACGTATCCGCTGCCCGAGGCCCAACTCGACCGGTTCCTGCTCAAGACGGTGATCGGCTATCCCTCGTCGGCCGCCGAACTCGAGATGCTGGCGCTGCACGAAGCGGGGTTCGATCCCGACCGCGCATCGGAGGACGCGCCGCCGCCTGCGGTGACTGGCGAGGAAGCGCGGGAGTTGCGGATGCTGGTGGAAGGCGTGCGCGTGGCGCCGGAGGTGCGGGCGTACATCGTCCAGGTGACGCGGGCCACGCGCGAGGAGAGCGCCCTCTCGCTCGGGGCGTCGCCGCGCGCCACGGTGGCGTTGATGCGGGCGGCGCGCGCGGCGGCCGTGTTGCAGGGTCGAGACTTCGCCACCCCAGACGACGTCAAGGATCGCGTGCTCGCCGCCCTCCGCCATCGCATCACGCTGGCGCCGGAGTTGGAGGTCGAGGGGCGCACCCCGGACGATGTGCTGCTGGCGGTCCTCTCGCACGTCGAGGCCCCGCGGTGACGCTTCGCGCCCTCATCGCGCGCGACGGGCCGATATTCCGGTTCGCGCCAGCACCACGCCTTGCCGTCGCCCTCGCAGTCGGATCGGTGCTCTGGATGCTGCCCGGACGTGTCGGGGAGGTGGCCGGCGTCGGCGGGCTCGCCGTCGTCGTCGCCGCGGCAGCGGTGGACCTGGTGCGCCTGCCGCCGCGCCGCTTCCTCACCGTGACGCGCGCCGTGCCGGGCACCACGGGGATCGGCGACCGCGTCACGGGGGAGTACGCCGTGGTTTCCGTGTGGCCGCGCGCGTTGGTCGTCACGCTGTACGACCGCTTCCCGCCGCTCGTGGCGGGAGGTGTCGGAGAAGCCGCGGTCGTGCTCGGGAGGGAGGGGACGGCGTCCGTGCCGTTCGACGCGACGGGAATGGTACGGGGCAGGGCGGCGCTCGGCGACGTCGGCGTCCGCGCGCGCACCACCGCCGGTCTCATGAGCGTGCGCTACCTGGTGCCGATGACCGACGAGATGCGTGTCACCCCGTCGGTGGCCGGCGTGCGCCGCCTCCGCCTGCTCGCGATGCAGCACCGGCTGGATACGGCGGGGATCCGGGCCCTCCGCCGGCGCGGGGAAGGACGGGGGTTCGCTGGCCTGCGCGAATATGTGGTGGGCGACGATCCGAGGGACATCGACTGGAAGGCGACGGCCCGGCGCGCCAAACTGATCACGCGCGAGTTCACCATCGAGCGGTCGCAGACCGTGCTCACCCTCATCGATGCCGGGCGCAGCATGACGCAGTTGGCGGGCGCCTACACCCGGTTCGAGCAGGCGCTCTCGTCGGCGCTCGTGCTCACCGACGTCGCGGTGACGGCGGGCGATCGCGTGGGCACGCTCGTGTTCGACGACGAGGTGCGGGCGTTCGTACCCGCGCTGCAGAGCCGCGGCGCGCTGCAGCGGATTCGCGACGCGTTCGTCCCCCTCGCGCCTACGCTCCGCGAGCCGGACTATGCGGCGGCATTCCGTTTTCTCGCCGCGCACCAGCGCAAGCGCGCCCTGATCGTCTTCTTCACCGACGTGATCGACGCCCGTGCGTCGCAGTCGCTCGTTGCGTACGTGACACGGAGCGCGTCGCGCCACCTCGCGCTGGTCGTCGCGCTGCGCAACGACGCCGTATTCCAGGCGGCCCTGCCGGCGGCGGCGGGCGGCGCAACCCACGCCTACGAGATTGCGGCGGCCGAAGAACTGATTCTGGCGCGCGAGGAGGCGTTGGAGCGGATGCGACGGGCCGGCGCCGTGGTGCTAGACGTGTCCCCGCTCGTGATGACTGCGGGCGTCGTCAACCGGTACCTCGAGATCAAGAGTCGCGGCGCCCTCTGAACGTCCGACCGCCGTCCGCCCCGCCGTGCGTCCGAGCCGCAGGTACTCCACCAGCGCAACGGCGGTGACGCCGGACACGGCCAGTTTGACCGCCAGCGGCCACCACTCGATGGGCGACACGAATCCTTCGAGCGTGCCGGCGACGACGAGCAGCAGCGACGATGCGGCGACAAGGCGGATGGCACGAGCTCCGTTCTCCACGAGCGCCGCGCGTCGCGTCCGCGCGCCCGGAATGAGCAGGGCCGCGGCGAACAGGAACCCGCCGCCGCCGGCGATGCAGATGGCCGACAGCTCGAGCACGCCGTGCGGCGCGACGAATGCGAAGAGGAGCGAGGCGATCCCCCTGGACGCATAGAGCCCCACGACGGCGCCGATGCTGATCCCGTTGGCGATCAGGAGCCACACCGTCCCGAGCCCCGCCGTGAGCCCGAAGGCGAACGCGGCGAACGTGATCTGCACGTTGTTGGCGATGATCGTCGACGCCATGACCGGGCGGAACACCTGCGGGTCGGAGATGTACCCCTCGCCCGAGCGCGCCCGGGCCACTCCCTCCTGCGCGCGATCCAGCATGGTCGGCGGCAGGAGCATCTGCGCCACCCCGGGATCGCCGTAGACCGCAGTGCCGGCGATGAACGCCGGCAAGAACAGGAGGCCGGCCGCCAGCAGGATCGGCAATGCCGACCGGCGGACCTCCCGCGGCACGTCGCCGAACAGATAGCGCGCGATGTCGCGAGGCGGGATGGCGCGCCTGCGATAGAGGAGGTTGTGCGCCCCGGCGACGAGGCGGTTGAGATAGAACAACTCCGGCGACTCCCGGCCGCGGGCGGCGGTGGTGAGGCGGGCGAGATCGGCCGAGACGTCGCGGTATTCCCGAACGAACTCCCGCACGCCGTCCTCCCCCAGCCCTTTGAGCCCGTGTGCCTTCGCATCGGCGAGGCGTGCGGCGAACATCGCCCACCGCGGCGATCCAGCGGCGATGATGGCGTGCCGTTCGCGCCCGGCGCCCGTATCGCCGTGCGCGGCGAGTCCGGCGTCGCGGGCCGCACGCTCAGCTGCGTGCAGCCGGATCAGACGTGCCCCGTCGGGTCCGACGTCGAAATCCGCCAGGGCACGGGCGAACCGTCGGGCCAGCAGCCCGGAGAGGGCCGTCCTCCGTTCGGGCGCCAACTCCGACCGGCGGTTCACGAACCGTGCGAGCACGGCGTATTCGTCGTCGCTCAATCTCGTACTCAGCGCAGGAATTCCGGAGGCGTCGGGGCCGGCAGCGGCCCGCACCGGCGCCGCGGGCGCGCGAGTGACGTTCTCGCGTACCACGATCGTGCCTGCGGCGTAATCGCCCAGTCGCTTGCCGGTGCGCGAGAGCAGCACGCTGGTCATTCCCACGCCATACGTGAAGAACGGCTGCATGTCGAGCAGGCGTATGAGATTGCGGGTGGCCGACGCGGCGAAGGTGATCGAGTAACCGCCGTCGCGCACCACGCGGAGGTGCAGCAGCCGCTTCCCTGGCGTCTGGCCGTCGGCGAACGCCTCGAAGAGCACGTAATACCCCCACAGGATGGCGAATTGGGCGAGCACGAACACCGTAACCACCCACGCGGTCGTGCTCCGACCGGTCACGACATGCGCGGTCGACTCCAGACTCAACACCCCGATCACCGCGGCGACCAGGAGCACCAGGCCGATCGTGTAATCGATGATCGCCGCGTAGGCGCGCGATCCGATTCCAGCCAGCGTGTACGACAGCTCGACGAGTTCCGGCGTTTCGACGCCGAGGGTCGGCGTGAGGGGGATCGGTCTGCCGGCGGGCGTCATGGTCGCCGCGCGAGCCGTTCGCGGTAGGCCGGGGATTCATACACTTCGGGATTCACGATATTCGGCGCACACTCGCCCGCGAGATGGGCGAGGGCGTTCGCGGCCGCCATGATGGCCATGCGGTCGCGCGTGTCGGTGCTGGCCGACGCGATGTGCGGTACGAGCACCACGTTCCCGCATTCGGCGAGTCCGGGCTCCATGGCGGGTTCATGCTCGAACACGTCCAGCGCCGCGCCGGCGATGGTCCCGTCCTGCAACGCCCGCACGAGCGCGTGTTCGTCCACTACGGGGCCGCGTGACACGTTGACCAGAAATGCGGTGCGCTTCATGAGCGCCAGCGCGCGGGCGTCGATCAGGTGGTGCGTCTCGGCGGTGAGTCTCGGGTGGAGCGTCACGAAGTCGCTCCGGCGGAGCAAGTCGGGGAGGTCGGCCCACCGGGCCGCCGGGTGGGCGTCGATGCCATCGCGGGCGTAGGGATCATAGGCCAGCACGTCCATCTCGAACCCCACGGCGCGCCGTGCCACCGCGGCGCCGATGCGGCCGAACCCGATGACGCCCAGCACCTTGCGGTGCCCGCTGCCGCCCGGACTGACGTCGGCGCCGAGCATCAGGTTCGGGCCCCACAGCTTGTAGCGCCCGGCCGTCATGTAGGCGTTGGCTTCGGGAATGCGCCGCGCTGCAGCGAGGATGAGCGCCCACGTGAGATCGGCCGTGGTGTCGGTGAGGACGCCCGGTGTGTTGCTCACCGGGATGCCCAGCTCGGTGGCGGCAGCGAGATCGACGTTGTCGAACCCGACCGCGTAGTTGGCCACGCCGAGCAGGGCCGGGTTGGCGGAGAGCAGCGGGCGGTCCACCGTCTCGGTGAGCAGCGACAGCAGTACGTGACACCAGCGCGCGCCGTCTTCGAGCACGCGGCGGGCCACTGGGGCTTCGTCGTTCTTCTGCCCCACTCGTACCTCCGCCTTTCCCTCGACCAGCGCATCGAAGCCGGCCTGGGGAATTCGGCGGGTGACGAACACACGGCTCATCGCATCGACTCGGGCTCTGTCATGAAGCGCGCGAACCCGTCGCGGTCGCCGGCAGCGGCGGCCAGGCGGCGAACGCCCTCCCGCAGAGTGTCGAGCGAGGTCGCGATGGACAATCGCACATAGTGCTCGCCCTCAGCTCCCCTCGTACCGAACGACTCCCGGTGCAGCACTGCCACGCCATGCCGGTACAGCGCGAACAGCTGGAACAGTCGCGAGGGCGAAGTGCCCCGCTGAGCGGCCGGGTCGAGCGCGGCGTACGCATCCAGCACACCGAGTCGCTCGCACACGCCGCCGATGTTGGGAAAGACGTAGAACGCCCCCTGCGGCGTTCCGCAGCGCACCCCCGGAATGGCGTTGAGCGCCGGGATCACCCAGTTGCGGCGGGTCTGGAACTCGGCCACCATGCGCGCGATTGCTTCATAGGATTCGGGACTCTCGAGCGCCACCCGTCCCGCCTCCTGGGTAAACGGCGCGACGCACGACGTCGTCTGGATCACCTGCCGCTTGAACACCTGTGCCTCTTCGGCCGAAGGGAGCACGGCGTAACCGAGCCGCCACCCGGTCATCGCAAATCCCTTGGAATGGCCGCTCGCGACGATGGTTCGTTCCGCCATGCCGGGTTGCGTGGCGATGCTGGCGTGTTCCACGCCGTCGAACAGGATGTGTTCGTAGATCTCGTCGCTGTAGAGGCGCACGTGGGGACCGCACTGCTCGCGGATCACCGCCGCCACTTCGGCCAGGAGCGTGGCCGGCAGCACGCCCCCCGTGGGGTTGGACGGCGAACAGAACACGATGAGCTTCGTCTTCGGCGTGATCAGCGCCGCGAGGTCGTCGGCCGTGAAGGTGAATGCGTGGTCCTCGCGCAGCCGTAGCGGGATGGGCACGCCGCGTACGAACGTGGTCCACGACTCGTAGATCGCGAATCCGGGGCTCGGGTAGATGACCTCGTCGCCCGGATCGACGTAGGTCTGGAGGGTGAGCGATATCGAAGGCTTGGCGCCCGGCAGCACCACCACGCGCCCCGGATCGACGGCGATGCCGCGCGTACGCGCCACGTAATCAGCGATCGCCTTGCGCAGCGACGGCACCCCTTGGGGATCGGAGTAGTGCGTGTTCCCGCGCCGAATCTCGGCGATCCCGGCTTCGTTGATGTGGGGCGCGCTGTCGAAGTCGGGTTCGCCGATGGTGAGCCGAACGACGTCACGCCCGCGGGCGACGGCGCGGGCGACGTCCTCGCCGAACGTAAACGAGCCTTCGACGCCGAGGTCGTCGAGTCGTCGTGCAAAGAGGGGCATGCTATCCGTGGCTGGTGGCGGCCCGGACCGGGCGCCATCAAGATGCGCGGCTGAGCGCCCGGGCGCGAGGGTCCGGGCGGGTTATATTCTCGCCCATGCGCATCCTGCTCCAGCGCGTGTCGCGGGCCGAAGTCCGCGTGGACGCGCGTGTCACCGGGTCCATTGGCCGCGGCTTTCTGCTGCTGGTGGGCTTCACGCACACCGACACGGAAACCGAACTTGCCTGGATGGCCGAGAAGGTGACCGGGCTGCGGCTGTTCGCCGACGCCGACGACAAGATGAACCTCGCGCTCGCCGACGTGGACGGCGCGTTGCTCGTGGTGTCGCAGTTCACGCTCTACGGCGACGCGTCCAAGGGGCGCCGGCCGAGTTTCATCGACGCGGCGCGGCCGGACGTGGCGGTCCTCCTGTACGAGCGGTTCGTGGCACTATTGCGGGCCCGGGGTGTGCCAACCGAAACCGGCGAGTTCGGCGCGATGATGGACGTGGAATTGATAAACGACGGCCCGGTGACGCTGTGGCTGGAGACGTGACGCACCCGCGGGTGATCCTCGCCTCCGCTTCGCCGCGGCGGCGTGATCTGCTGACGCTGATCGGCATCCCGCACGAGGTGCGTCCGGCCAACGTGGATGAGGCCCTGCGTGCGGGCGAGGCGCCGGCGGCGTACGTCGAACGGCTGGCGCGCGAGAAGGCCCTTGCCCTCGGCGACCATGACGTGGTGGCGATCGGAAGCGATACGACGGTCGTCGTGGACGCCGACGTGCTGGCGAAGCCCGAATCGGAGGCCGACGCGGCGCGGATGCTGCATCGGTTGAGCGGGCGCTCGCACGTCGTGCTGACGGGCGTGGCTGCGGCCTGGCGGGGACGCATCGCGTCGGGCGTGGAGGAAGTGGGCGTCACCTTTCGCGCCTTGAGCGACGCAGACATCGCACGGTACATCGCCACCGGCGAGCCGATGGACAAGGCAGGGGCGTACGGCATTCAGGGGTACGGCGCCACGATCGTGACGCGGGTGGACGGCGACTACTTCGCGGTGATGGGGCTGGCCGTGAACCGCCTCGTGCGCCTGCTCGAGGATCTGGGGCTGCGCTATCCCTTCGGCCCGCTCGAGGCAACGCGGCCGTAGCCCAGCCCGTACGCCGAGCGCCAGCGCTCCACGCGGTCGAGTACGTCGCGCACCTCGATGCGCGGCATGCGACCGGGGCGGTTCTCCATCGAGATCGGATAGTCCTCGCCGGGATCACCGTAGGCGTCGATCATCAGGTCGTGGAACCTGCGGTACGGCCCGGTGCGCTTGGGGTTGGTATAGCCGAGGAGGCTCACCGCGGGACGATCGAGCGCCACCGCCGCGTGCAGCGGTCCCGTGTCGGGCGAGAGCACGAGCGCGGCGCCGTCCATGATCCCCACCAGATTGCGCAGCCCGCTGCCCAGCGCGGAGCGCGGCGCCACCGTTGAGCGTTCAAGTATAACCTGCTCGGCGTGCAGCTCGCGCGGCGACCGCCCCCCGACGAGCACCGGTTGCAGGTCGAAGTCATGGCGGAGGGCGTCGGCCACCTGGGCCCAGCGTTCCGGCGCCCAGTCCTTGTCGGGTTTGCTCGTCGCGACGACGATGGCCGCGGCCGGTCGCTCCATGGACGCGAAGAACTCGCGCTGCCATGCGCGCTCGGCGGGCCAGGGACCCAGGTCCCACGCCACGGGCTCGTGCGCGATGCCGAGCGCCGTGAGGAACTCGAAATACTGATCCTGCACGTGCTGGCCGACGTGCGGGGGGATCCGGCGATTGGTGAACAGCCAGTTCATGTCCCGCGCCCGCGCTCGGTCGAAGCCGAGTTTGACCGGCGCGCGGGTGAACGACGTGACGATGCCGGCCTTGAAGTACACCTGGAGATCGATCACGAGATCGAACCGCCTCGCGGCGAGCTGCGCGCGGATGTCGGTGAAGGCGCGCCACCCCCTGGTCCGGTCGAACAGCACGATCTCGTCCACCGACCGGTGCCCCCGCACGAGCGTGGCCGGTCCCGGTTGAAGCACCCACGTGATGTGGCTCGCGGGATGGGCGCGCTTGATGGCGTTGATCACCGGCAGCACGTGCACGGCGTCGCCAACGGCGCTCATCATCACGACGCAGATTCGGTCGAGGGTCGCTGCGATCATGGGCGGGAAGATATCGCGCGGGCGCCGAGTGCGATCGCCTCCTGTACGATCTCGGCGGCCGTGATGCCATCGGGCGACGGCCGCACGATCATGCGGAACGGACCCACGCCCTGCGGGAAGGTGCGCTCGGGCTCGCCGGGCGCGAAGATGCCCAGCGCCGGTACGCCGAACGCGCCGGCGACGTGCAACGGCCCGGAATCATGACCGATGAACAGCACGGCTCGGGCCAGCGCCGCGGCGGTGTCCACCAGCCGGCCGCCGAACTGATCCACATAGATCCATCCAGCCCGCCCGCCGGAGGCGCGCACCTCGTTCAGCTCGGCGGTGCTTCCCAACCACAGGGGATCGTAGCCCTGTGCCTCGAGTGCGCGGGCGACGTCGAGCCACACCGGCACCGGGACGCACCGTTCCCGCTTGCTGGCGAACGGATGGAGCGCCACCACGCGGTGCACGAGGGCCCGCTCCACGTCGGGACGCGGCGCGAGCCGGCGCGCGTCGAGCCGGTACCGGAGTGGTTGGGCCGCGACGCCGAACGGGCCGAGCAGACGCGCTTCCTCGGCCATGACGGGGCGCCGTACGTCCTCAGGCGCGAGCGCGTGGGTGAGCCACCGCGCGTTCCGGCGCCGCTCGAGTCCGATGCGCACCGGCACGCCGCACAGCGCGACGGCGCGCGCCGTCCGCCAGGGGGCGGCAGCCAGCACAGCGGTGTCGAACCCACCCCGCCGCACCTGCACCATGGCAGCGGCAAAGCGGAAGAAGCCGCCACGGCCGCGTCCGGGCGCGCGGTCCCAGAACGGGTCGGCGGCGATCACGCGTTCCACGTGCGGGACCAGGGCGCCGATGTCGCGCGTGTAGTCCTTGCACCAGAGGGTGATGCTGAGGCCGGGGAATCGGGCTACGAGCGGCGGCGTGAGCGCCGAGGCGAACACGAGGTCGCCGAGGTTGTCGAGGCTGACCAGCAGCAGACGCCGCGGCACGGGCGGGCGCGTTAGATTCTCGTTCACTCTGCCGCGCAACTTCGGGGGCCGCGGCGGGCGAAGCAAGCCCCGTGTGCGCCATTCGTTCTCCGAACCCCAGGAACTCGCGACCAGGTCCACCCCCGCATGCGCATTCTGCACCTCGATACCGAGCGCGGCTGGCGCGGCGGGGAGCGCCAGGCCTGGTGGCTGGCCGCCGAGTTGGCGCGGCGCGGGCACACGTCGGTGATCGCCGCGCGGGCCGGGCAGCCGCTCGCCCGGCGGGCGCATGAGGCGGGGCTGCCGGTGGTCAACTGCTCGCCGCGGTTCGAGGGCGATCCGCTCCGCGCGTACCGCATGCGCCGGGCCATCGTGCGGTTCGACATCGACATCGTCCACGCCCACACCGGCCACGACGTCACCCTGGGTGCCATGGCCATCGCCGGGACACGAGCCCGGCTGGTGGTCTCGCGCCGGGTGGACTTCCCGCTGCGGGCCAACGCCGGCACGCGGTGGAAGTACGACCGTGCCGCGGTCATCCTCGCGGTGTCGAAGGCGGTGGAGAACGTGTTGGTGGCATGCGGCATCGCGCGGGAGCGCATTCGCGTGGTGCCCGACGGCGTCGACGTGCACCGCGAGATAGAGCCGGCATCGGTCGCCGCGCTGGCCGCGCTCGGGGTGCCGCCGGGCGCGCCCGTGGCGGTACAGGTGGCGCAGTTGGTGGCGCACAAGGATCCCGGCAACTTCGTACGCGCCGTGGTGCGGGCGCGGCGCGAAGTCCCCGAACTGCACGGCCTCCTGGTAGGCGACGGGATGCTGCGGCCGGTGGTGGAAGCGGAGATCCGGAAGCTCGGTGCGGAGCCGTACGTGCATCTGGCCGGGTATCGGGCCGACGCCGACGCGCTGCTCGCCGCCGCCACGGTGTGCGTGCTCAGTTCGCGCCAAGAAGGGATGGGCTCGGTGCTGCTCGACGCGCTGTACCTCGGGCGTCCGATCGCGGCCACGCGCGCGGGGGGCATTCCGGAGGTCGTGGAGGACGGGGTGTGCGGGCTGTTGGCCCCAGTCGAGGATTCGCAAACGCTCGGCGCGGCGATCGCGCGGCTGGTCAATGACCGGCCCCTCGCCCGGCGGCTGGGCGAGAACGCGCGCGCGCGGGCCGCCGACTTCTCGGTGGAGCGGATGACCGAGCGCACCGAACAGGTGTACGCCGCCGTGCTTGCCGGGGGCGGTGCGCTCCTACCACTCAGAGGCGCTCGCGGGCCGCTGCGCTGAGCGCGGCGATCTCCTCGTCGGTCACCGTGGCGCCGAACCGTTGGCGCCATTTGCGAAGCGACCGGGTCAGGCGGGACAGGTTCAGCTCGAGCGTCGCGGCGGGCTCGCCCCCGAAGCTGATGCGGTCGACGTCGAGCACGTATGCAACGGGCCGCGCCGGTTCGCCCGCGACCAGCACGTTCTTGGCGTTGAGGTCGTGGTGGCGCGCGCCGGCCCGAGCCAGGGCGGCGACCAGCGCGGCGGTGGCATCGAGCGCGGGACGGCGGTCGGCGGCGGTCCCGGCGGAGAGGACGGCGGCCAGATCGCGCCCCGGGGCGACCTCGCGCGTGACGACGTCGGAGCGCCCGAGCAGCGCCGCGGCACGATAGACCACGTAGGCGAGCAGTTCGGGGGTGGGGATGCCGGCATCCGCGAGGCGGGCCGTGATGGCGAGTTCGGACGGCGCGCGGGTGGGGAGCAGGAACAGGTCGCGCGTGACGCCGGCCATGGCGCCGCCGTGGCGGTTGTGGCGCACTACCATGCGTCCCGTCTCGGGTGCGGGCAGGGGCACCGCGTACGCGGGTTGGCGACCCGTGAGCCGCGTGTGGTCCGGTGAATGTTTAGCAAAATCATATAGCGTTCCGCGGGCCAGGGCGTGGCGCAGGGTGTCGAGCAAGGCGGCCACGGCCACGGCGTCGGCGCGGCCCACCCGCACGCGTTCGTAGCCCGGGGGCAGGGCGGGCCCGGTCACGCGACCACGCGGTATACTCGCACCGGCTGGTGCTTGCCCTTGAGTTCCATGGGCGGACGTTCCTCCACCGCCGGCCCGTCGCTCAGCGCGACGCGCAGGCTCTCCGAGATCAGGATCTCGCGCGGGCCGGCCGCCCGGCAGAGGCGGTTGGCCGTGTTCACCGTGTCGCCGATGACGGTGAACTCCAGGCGCTTCGCCGAACCGATGTTTCCCGCGAAGGCGTCGCCGTAGTTGAGCCCGATGCCGATCTGCAGCTCCGGACGCCCCTCGGCCCGCCACCTGGCGTTCAGCGAGTCCAGTTCCCGGATCATCTCCATGGCGGCGCGCACGGCCCGGTCGGGATCGCGCGGGTCGCCGATGGGCGCGCCCCACTGCGCCATCACGGCGTCGCCGATGAACTTGTCCAGCGTGCCCTCGTGCCGGAACACGCAGTCCACCATCTCGGTGAAGTACTCGCTCAGCAGGCGCGCCATGTCGTCGGGATTCATGGCTTCCGACAGCGGCGTGAACCCGCGGATGTCGCTGAACAGCACGGCGATCTTGCGTTTGTCGCCGCCCAGCCGCGTGGCCTCGGCCGACGAGGCGATCCGCTTGGCCAGTTGCGGCGCGAAGTACCGCTCGAAGTTGCTGCGGACCAGCGTCTCGCGCCGGATCCGCTCGGCGAACTGGCTGTTCTCGATGGCCACGGCGGCGATGCCGGCAAACGCGACCACGAAGTCCAGGTCCTCATCGCCGAACCGGTGCGTGGTCGACACGTTGTCCACGTAGATCACACCCAGGGCCCTGTCCTCGCTGCCCATGAGCGGTGAGCAGATCGCCGAACGCACCTGCTGCAGCACCACCGACTTTCCACCGAAGCGTGCGTCCTCGCCGGCGTTGTCGGAGAGGATGGCGACCTTGTCGGCCACTGCGGCGCGGGCGATGGACTGCGGTACGGCGCGCGGAGCGTCGCCGCCGCGCTTGTCGCGCGAGATCTTGGGGACGAGCACGCCCCCGTCGTCGAGCAGCAGGATGGCCACGCGGTCGACATCCAGAATCTGGTATGCATACCGCACGATCTGGTCGAGAATGGCGTCGGTGTCGACCGCGCGTCCCAGCCCCTTGGACACCTCGAGCAACGTGGCCAGCTTCTCGCGGTTCCTGTCCGGCGGGAGGGGAGGGACGCCCTCGAGCGACGTGGGCGGCGTGTGGCCGCGCACCGGCAACTGGCGCACGATGGTCGCGGTCGAGGGTGGCGTTGGCTCGGCCGACGGGGCCGGCGCGGGGCGGGGCGCCGCCACCGGTTCGAGCGTGAAGTCCACCTTGCCGAAGGTGACCGCGCTCCCGGTGGGCAGGAACCCCTCCTGGATGGGCGCGCCGTCGATGAAGGTCCCATTGCTCGACCCGAGGTCGCGCACCCGCACGCCGCCGTCCACGCACTCCACCTCGGCGTGCCGCCGTGAGACCGTGGGGTCGATGATCGGGATGTCGGAGTTGGGGGCGCGGCCCACCACCTGCGCACCGCCGGCGCGCAGTTCGAACGACATGGTGTGGTCCGCACTGGTCAGCTTGTAGGGCATGACTGGTTGAATATGCGGAGAGCGGCTGCCCCCCACTAGGCGCCGGTCGACGCCGCGCGCACACGGCCGATGGCCGTGAGCAGGGCCCGCGCCTTGTTCTCCGTCTCCTCCCACTCACGCTCCGGCACGGAATCGTACACGATGCCGCCGCCGGCCTGCACCGACGCGACGCCGCTGGCGATCACGCACGTGCGGATGGTGATGGCGAGGTCCATGCGCGTACCGCCCGCCGACAGGTACCCCACGGCGCCCGCGTACGGGCCGCGCCGCTCGGGCTCCAACTCGTCGATGATCTCCATGGCGCGCACCTTCGGCGCGCCCGTCATCGTGCCAGCCGGAAAGGTGGCACGGAAGGCGTCCATGGCCGACAGGTCGGGACGCATATGGCCCTCCACCTGGCTCACGATGTGGAGCACGTGGGAGTAGCGCTCCACCACCATGAGGTCGGTGACATTGACGCTGCCGTAGCGCGCGATGCGGCCCACGTCGTTGCGGCCCAGATCCACGAGCATCAGGTGTTCGGCGCGCTCCTTCTCGTCAGCCAGCAACTCGGCGGTGAGCGCTTCGTCTTCGGCCACCGTCCGGCCGCGGGGCCGCGTGCCGGCGATCGGGCGCACCGTGACGCGCCCCGCTGATACGCGCACCAGCAACTCGGGCGAGCTGCCCACGAGTTCCACGCCGTCGAGTTCGAGGTGGTACATGTAGGGCGACGGATTCACCACCCGTAGCGCGCGGTACAGCAGGTCGGAGGAGAAGTCGTGGGGGAGCGTGATGCGGCGGGCGAGCAGGACCTGGAACGCGTCGCCGGCCACGATGTACTCCTTGATGCGGTCCACGTCGCGCAGAAACTTGTCGCGCGCGTACCCCGAGGCGCCCACCGCGGGTGGGGCCGCCTCGTGGAGCGCCAGCGGCGGCAGCGACCCGGGGGCGTGCACCCGCTGCATGGCGCTGGTGATATCGGCGTGGGCCCGCTCATAGAGCGCGCGGAGGTCGGCGTCGGTGGCGCCGGCGGGCACCGGCACGGCGGCCACGAAACGGGCCCGTGAGCGAAGGTTGTCCACCACCACGAGGACGTTGGTGAACACGAACAACGCGTCGGGCACATCGAGCGTGCGCGGCGGTGCGTTGGGCAGCCGCTCGATGCACCGCACCACGTCGTAGCCGAAATAGCCCACCGCGCCGGCCCAGAAGTCGCCCAGCTCGGGGACATCCACGGGCGGGTACCGCTTGACGAGCTGATCGAGGTCCTCGAGCGGATCGGCCGGCGCACGCCCACCGTGCCACCCACGCTCGGGGGTCCAGTCTTCCACCCGGCCGTCGATCAGCCGCCAGGCGCCACGGGGTTCGGTGCCCATGAAGGTGTAGCGCGACCAGGTCTCGCTGCCCGCAGGCGCCGATTCGAGGAGAAACGAGAACGGGCCTCGCTTGAGTTTGGCGAACGCCGCGACGGGTGTCTCGGTGTCGAGCACGCTCTCCCGCCACACGGGCACGAGATGTCCGCGCACGGCTCGGGCCTGAAAATCTTCAAAGGACATGGACACTCGGCTCACGGCAAATGGCTCGTCTCGCCGTCCGTTGCCCGGCGGTACGCGGCTCGCAATACTTCATGATAACGATGACTCGCAGTTACAATGCTTCCGAATTCCGCGCCGCATCGGGCCGGCGCGGTACCTGGCCTGCGCGGTCCGTGCTCCGCCCGGGGCTCGCCCGGCGCCCTTTCGGCGCTGCGCTGTTCGGGCTGTGTTCTCTGCTCCCGAGCGTTGCTCTCTCGCAGACCGCCTGGAACTCCCCTCGCACCCTGGCCCTCGTCCGTACGGCCGTCGACCGCCGCAGCGCGCAACTGGCCGACACCGGGCTCGTCGCCTACGACGCCACGGCCCACGGGTATCTGACCTTCCTCGTTCAGTTGGGCCGGGGGTTCCCGACGCCCCCCAAGATCGTGCGAACCGATCAACTGGCGCTGGAAGTCTATTGGCACGCGCCCGACCTGAGCAAGCAGCTGATCATCGGGCGGCGCGATACGACGCTGCTGCCCACCGACATCGCCTACCACCGCGACCACCTGGGGATCATCCAGAACAACTTTCCCAATATCATCCGGCTGGGTGAAGGCGACGAGGTGCGCGATGTGCCGCACCCGCTGTCCACGGTGGGCGTGGCACAGTACGACTACGCGATCACCGACTCGCTGCGCATGACGATTCCGGGTCAGACCATCGACGTGTACGAGGTCAAGGTGCGGCCCAAGGACGACGCGCAGCCTCGCGTGGTGGGGGCGGTGTACATCGACCGGCACACCGGGCAGGTGGTGCGCATGGCGTTCAGCTTCACGCGCGCCGCGTTGCGCGATCCCCAACTCGAGGACATCTCGATCGTGCTCGAGAATGGATTGATCGGCACGAAATACTGGCTGCCTCGCCATCAGGAAATTGAAATACGGCGCACGGGGACCTGGCTCGACTACCCGGTGCGGGGCATCATCCGTGGCCGCTGGGAGGTGTCGGACTACCACCTGAACGAGAAGATCCCCGTCGGGATGTTCAGCGGCCCCGAGTTCGCGCAGGACCCGCCGCAGGTGCTCGCGGAGTATCCGTGGCACGGGAACATCCTCGACTCGCTGCCGCCCGACGTCACCGTGACCACCGACGCCGACGTCCGCCGCGTGCAGGCCGAGGCGCGGGCGCTGGTGCGCGAGGCGGCCCTGCAACGGGCCGAGGCCACCCGGCTCAGTGCGCGAGGGCTGAGCGACTTCGCCAGCGTGAACCGCGTGCAGGGGCTGACGCTGGGCGCTGGCCTGGAACGTCCCCTCGGCACGCATCTGAAGGCCTCGGTGCGCCCCCAGTACGGCATTGCCGACGCTGTCGTGCGGGGGACCGCCTCGCTCGACTGGCAAGATGCCGGCGGGCTCGGCGTGCACCTGTTCGCCGCGCACACGCTGGCTGATGCGCGCGACGAGCCGGAGCGGTCGCGCATCGAGAACAGCCTGGCGGCCCAGGAGTTCGGCAGCGACGCCACCGAGCCGTACGACCTCAGGGCGCTGGGCGCGAACGTGACGCTGCCAGCGATAGGGGTGCAGTGGACGCTGGGCGTTGCCCGTGAGCAGCAGCGCGGCGTGACCATTCACGCGCGGCCCGCCGTGGGTACGTATGCGCCGACGATTCCCGTGGTGCCGCTCGACCCGTGGCACGTGTCGCTTCGCGGAGAGCGAGCGACGCCGCTGTCCTGGAGTGGGTTCGACGTCAGAGCGTCGGTGCAGCTCGATTGGTGGCACGCCACGGTGGCCAACTCGTGTTCGGGCCCGGGTCTCGTCGCGTGCGCCCTGCCGGCGTCGACGGTGCGGCGGGCGTCCGCCATCGTAGACGTGGCACGCGACGTCGGGCCGATCCAGATGGTGAGCCACACGCACGCGACCGTCGCCGATGGCGCTGGCGGCTACGTGCCGGCGCAGGAATTGGCCTATTTCGGCGGTCCGGTGACGGCGCCCGGCTATGCGCTCCACGGCTTGGTGGGCACGCGCGGCGTTTCACAGCGCATCGAACTGCGCGCTCCCATCCCGTTCTTCGGATTCCCGCTCGGCACGTTCGGCCACGCGCCCGCCAGCGCCACCCTCGCCCCCTACGTCAACGTGGTGGCCCTGCCGTTCTCCAGCGCGTTTTCCGAGAACCTGGGCAACGGCGTCGTGCGGGAACAGCGCGTCTTTCCCTCGGTGGGCGTGGGGCTCATCAGCTTCTTCGATCTCGTGCGGCTCGATGTGGCGCGCGGGCTCAAGAGTGGCGGGCGGTGGACCTTCTCCGTGGACATCACGCGGGAGTTCTGGCCCATTCTCTGAACGCGCGCCAGGCGGGCAGTGTGCCTCCGCGCTGCAGTCGATTCATTGCGGTTGCGTGCAAACGGGTGCGCGCGCGCCAGGCGCCGGGGCTACCGTGGCGCATGCCCGCCACCCTTCGCGACCACTGGCCGCAGCGCGTCCTCGATGCCGTGCCCGGCCCACTCCCAAACGATGAGCCCGCGCTGGCGCGGGCGCTCGCTGCCGCGCTGCGCGTGGAACTGGCCGATCTCACTGTGGCCAACCCCGCGGCGCGGACGCTCGTGCCCGAACGATGGGCGCGCCAGTTCCGCGTGCTTCCGCTCGACGCCACCGACGACCGTATCGTGCTCGCCACGGCCGATCCACTCGATCTGGAATGCGAACGCGCGCTGGCGTTCGCCACCGGGCGCGACGTGCGGTTCGCACTGGCCCGCCCCTCGGCGCTCACCGACGCCGTCAACCGGGCATACGTCGAGTCCACGTCGGCGCCGCAGCATCCGGGCGCGACGCGCGAGGTGCAGATGCTCACCGCCGATCAGGAGGTCGCGCCGCCCGTCGCAGGGCAGGATGACGGCGGGAGCGTCACGCGGCTGGTGGACGATCTGCTGGCCGATGGCGTCGGCGCGCACGCCAGCGACATCCACATCGAGCCCGAAGATCAGGGAATCGCGGTGCGCCACCGCATCGATGGGGTGCTGCGCCACGTGCGCACCCTGCCGCGGGGCGTCGCCCGTTCGCTCGTCTCGCGCATCAAGATCATCTCGGGGCTCGACATCGCCGATCGGCTGCGACCGCAGGACGGGCGGGCCCGGGTGGCGGTGAACGGCGCCGCCGTCGATCTGCGCGTGTCCACGCTCCCCGCATCGCGCGGCGAGAAGGTGGTGATCCGCATTCTCGACCGGCGGTCGGCGCTCCGCTCGCTCGACGCCATGGGATTCCGCGCCGACGAGTACGCGCGCGTCGACACGCTGCTCGGTTGCCGCGAGGGGCTCATTCTCGTCACCGGCCCGACCGGCTCGGGCAAGACCACCACGCTGTACGCGGCGCTGCAACGGCTCCAGCAGCGCAACCTGAACATCGTCACCGTGGAGGACCCCATCGAGTACCGCATCCCGGGCATCGTGCAGGTGCAGGTGCACGAGCGGGCCGGACTCACCTTCGCGTCGGCCCTGCGCTCGATCATGCGGCAGGACCCCGACGTATTGTTGGTTGGCGAGATCCGCGACCGCGAGACGGCCGAGATCGCCATCCAGGCGTCGCTCACCGGGCACCTCGTGCTCTCCACCCTTCACACCAACGATGCCGCGAGCGCGGTCACCCGCCTGGCAGACTTCGGAGTGGCGCCGTACAAGATCGCGAGCGCGGTGAAGGGCGTGTTGGCCCAGCGCCTGGTGCGCCGACTCTGCGGCTGCAGCGCGGGCACGCGCGAAGTCACGGCGCGACCCGTGGCCGCGGTGGCCGAGCGATCGGTGTGCGCGCTCTGCGGTGGCGAGGGCTTCCGCGGGCGGCTGGCGATCGTCGAAGTACTCGTGGCATCCACGGAGTTCGAGCGGCGGGTGGCCGCCAGCGAGACTGCCGACCGGCTGGCCGAAGCGGGGCGCGAGGCGGGAATGGTCAGTCTCTGGGAGTCGGGGTTGGCGCACGTGCGGGCTGGCGCGACCTCGCTCCAGGAATTGCGGCGCGTTGCCGCGCCACCGCCGCCTGGTAAGTTGAGGGTGGCGGCCGCCGCCTGGCCGTCCGACACCTCAACCCGAAGGTCCGTGCCCAACTCTCCGATCAGCCTCGACGTCGGGACGGTCGAGGTCTACGTCATCCATCCGCACCCCGACGGATGGCGCGTGCTCGTGCTCGAGCGCGGGCCCGGCGCTATCCGCCCTGGGTCGTGGGAAGTGGTCACCGGCAGCGTCGACCCCGCGGAACGCCCGGAAGCAGCGGCCCTTCGGGAACTGCAGGAAGAAACCGGCCTGGCGGCCGACCGGTTGTATAGCGTGGCCGTGCAGCCGTTCTACCTGCCGCGCCGGTCGAGCATCCAGATGGCGGTGGTGTTCGCGGCGTTCGTGGACCATCCCGGTTCCGTAACACTGAGCGCCGAGCACGGCGGCTTCGAGTGGCTGGACGCAGCCGCGGCCGCCGAACGGTTCACCTGGCCGCGGTCGCGGCGTACGATGGGCGACATCGTGCGCCTCCTCAGCCCCGCCAACCTCGACCGGGTGGAAGACGTGCTGCGCGTGCGCTAGCGGCCGTCGTCGCGTGTGGGTTCGGCGGGCTGGCGTGCGGCCGCCCGGGACACCAGCTCCTGCGGTGGCGCGTTGGGCTTCACGCGCACGCTCTTGGCGGGGATGCCCACGTACACGTGGTAGGGGCGCACGTCCGAGGTCGCCACCGCCATCGCGCCCACCATGCCCTGTTCGCCCACGTTCACGCCGGCGAGAATGGTCGCGTGATACGTGATGCGCACGCCGTCGGCGATCACCGTGGCGCTGTTGGTCACCTCGCGCGGGTCCACGATGCTGTGGGTGTGGCTGTACACGTTGGCGAAGTCGCTGATGGAAACGTTGTTGCCGAGGCGAATGCCGCCGCGGTCGTCGAGCAGCACGTGCCGGTGCACCACCACGTCGTCGCCCACTTCCAGATTGTAGCCGAAGGAGAACTCCACGTGCTGGAACGCCTTGAAGTTCTCGCCGCACCGCTTGAAGATGTGCGGCGCCAGCAGCCGGCGAAGGAGCACGCCCATCCACACGTTCTGTCCGCCCAGCGGCGTGCGGTCGAACGAGTACCAGAGCCAGAGCAGCGGCTTCACCCGCTGGAATCGCGCGTCGTCGCAGTCGGCGTAGTACTCGGGTTCCAGCGTCACGTTGCGCGGATCCATGGCCGAGAGGGCGAGTCGCGTGGCCAGTGGCAGCGCGGCGTCCTCCACGGCGGTCTCCCAATAGCCGGCGTAGTCCGGGTACCACAACTGGGTGAGCGTATTGCGGCAGAGAAGGGCTCGGTCACACGCCGGATCAGCCAGGGTGGCGTGGAGTCCTTCGAGCCACTCGGTGGCGGCTGACGAGATTGCGCGGTCGGGAAGATCCCGCAGCGGAAGAAAGGTCACGGTTGGCGCTCCTGCGCTCTTCCCTCACGTATCCCCGGAGAATCGCCCGAGTTCCCCGGGGCCCTGGCCGCCCGGGCGCGTATGTGAGCCTGCTCGGCCGCGATCTTCCGCGCCGTGATCTGCCAGCTGTTGTCGGTCACGTCGCCCATCGACACCGTGAGCGGCTGGTCCAGTGGCAGCCCGTCGTCGAACAGGTAGAAGGCGCTCTGCACGTCGCGCACCTGCAGCCGGTTCTGCCCGAACCCCGGGGTGATCGGAATGACATGCAGCGGCGTGAAATCACGGCCCGGCGCGCGGATGATCAGGTCGAGCGGCGAGAAGGTAGCATCGGGCGCCAGCCCGTAGAACGACACGTACCACACGTTGTCGTCACGCAGGCCGTACTGCGATGCGTACGCCGAGATCTGGGCGCTGTAGCTCCGCCGCAGGTTCTGCAGGTCGCGGTAGGCGTCGGGCGACAGCGTGCGGATCACCGATTCGTTCATCGGCAGGAGCTGCACGAGCACTCCTTCAAGGCTCAGCTTGATGGAGATGTCGTCCTGGCGCAGGGTGCCATAGCCGGCAGGAATGAGACCCGTGGCGAGCGTATCCCGGCGCGCGCCGAACGGAGTGCTTCGCTCCGGCTCCGGGGCGGCATCGAGGGACGGACCGGCCCCCCCCGCGCCGCCGGCCACCGGCCCACCGCACGCGCCCGCGAGACATGCCCAGACGGCGGCCCCCACGATGGCCGATCGCTTCACCAGGTGCGCCATACGCCCTCCTCGATTTGGTGCGTGCCGCGGCTCACGCCTCGCGCCACGACGGCTGCGCCACCAGATCCAGCATGGCTTCGGCCAACTCGTCGCGCCCCTGGCCGGTGAGCGCGCTGAACGGCACGACATCATCTTCCGCCATTCCGGCGTGCTTCGCCAGAGCGGCCATCTGCGCCGCACGCTCCGCCGCCTTCACCTTGTCCACCTTGGTGGCCACGACGATCGTCGGCACACCGAGTTCGGCGAGGAATTCGAGCATGTCGAGATCGTCGGGCGTGGGGTCGCGGCGCGCATCGAGCAGCTGCACCACGCCGCGGAGCGCCGGCGTGTCCATCAGGTACCCTTCGATGAGCGGCTTCCATTCCGCACGCCGCTCCTTGGAGACGCGTGCGTATCCGTATCCCGGGAGATCGACCAGGGTGAACAGGTCGTTGACGGCGAAGAAGTGGATTTCCCGCGTGCGCCCCGGGGTATGACTCACGCGCGCCGTCTTCTTGCGCCGCACCAGCGTGTTGATGAGCGACGACTTGCCCACATTGGAGCGGCCGGCAAACGCGATCTCGGGACGCGTCGATTCGGGGCGCCAGCCGCCGCGCGTGGCCATCGGTCCCAGGTAGTCCAGCGAGCGCACGACGAGCGGATCGGCGCGCCGCGCCGTCGCGGTCATTGCGTGACCGCGGCCGCGGACGGCGCGTCGCCGGCGTACCGGTCGCCCACCAGCGCGATGCGCAGCACGTCGTCCATGGTCTTCACGGGATAGAAGCGCACGGCGTCGCGCACCTCGGCGGGCAGCTCCTCCACATCGCGCAGATTCTGCTGCGGGATGATCACCTGCACGATGTGGTTGCGGTGTGCCGCCACCGCCTTCTCGCGCAGCCCGCCGATGGGCAGCACCCGGCCGCGCAGCGTCACCTCGCCCGTCATCGCGATGTCGCCGCGCACCGGCACGCCGGTGAGCGCGCTGGCGATCGCCGTGGCGATCGCGATCCCCGCCGAGGGCCCGTCCTTGGGCGTGGCACCGGCGGGAATGTGCACGTGCAGGTCGCGCGACCGGGTCAGTTCGCGGTCGATGCCGAGCGAGGACGAGCGCGACCGCGTGTAGCTCAGGGCGGCGCTGGCCGATTCCTTCATGACGTCGCCGAGCGTGCCGGTGAGCTGCAGCCTCCCGCGTCCGGGCACCGCGCTCACCTCGATCTCGAGCACGTCGCCGCCCATCGGCGAATAGGCCAGCCCCATCGCCACGCCCACCTTGTTCTCGAGCGAGACCGCCGTGGGGTCGAAAGGCGCCGGGCCGAGCAGTTCCTTCAGATCGGCGGCGTGCACGACGTCCGGTTCGGCGGCGGATGCCGCGGCGCGGCCCTGCTCGGCACGGCGGCGTCCCAGCTTGCGCGCCACCCGCGCGATCCGCCGTTCGAGTTCCCTCACGCCGGCCTCGCGCGTGTACTCGTGGATGATCGTCGGCAGCACGTCGGGCTCCCACGTCACCGTCTCCGGCGGCAGGCCGTTGGCGCGCAACTGCTTGGGTACCAGGAACTGTCGCGCGATGGCGAGCTTCTCCTGGTCGAGATATCCTGGAAGCCTTATGACCTCCATCCGGTCGCGCAGCGGCTCCGGGATCTGCGGCAGGTAGTTGGCCGTGGTGATGAACAGCACCTGCGACAGGTCGTAGTCGATCTCGAGGTAGTGGTCGTTGAACGCGCGGTTCTGTTCCGGGTCGAGCACCTCGAGCAGCGCCGCCGCGGGGTCGCCGCGGTAGTCCTGCCCCAGCTTGTCCACCTCGTCGAGCAGGATCACCGGGTTCACCACCTCGGCGCGGCGCATGGCCTGGATGACGCGGCCGGGCATCGAGCCGATGTAGGTGCGGCGGTGGCCGCGAATCTCGGCCTCGTCGCGCACCCCACCCAGCGACATGCGGACGAACTTGCGCCCCAGGGCGCGGGCCACCGACCGGCCGAGCGACGTCTTTCCCACGCCGGGAGGGCCCACCAGGCAGAGGATCGGTCCGTCGAGCTTTCCGACCAGCGCCAGCACGCCGATGTAGTCGAGGATGCGATCCTTGACCGGTTCCAGCCCGTAGTGATCCTCGTCGAGAATCCGGCGGGCATGCGCCACATCGAGCACGTCGTCGGTGCGCGTCGTCCACGGCAGCGCGAGCACCCAGTCCACGAAGTTGCGCGACACCGTGCTCTCGGGCGCGATGGGCGACATCCGCCGCAGCTTGCGCAGCTCGCGGAACACGCGGGTCTTGACCACGTCGGGCAGCCCCTTGCGCTCCACCTGCGCCTCGAGGTCGGCCAGGTCGTCGTCGTCCTGGCCCAACTCACGGTGAATCGCCTTGAGTTGCTCCTGCAGGTAGAACTCGCGCTGGTTCTGGAACACCGAGCCGCGCACATCCTGCTCGATCTTCTGCTCCAGTCGCAGCAACTCGATCTCGCCGGTGAGCGTGGTGTCGAGCGCGCGGAACAGCTCCGAGAGCGGCTCCGTCTCGAGCAGCTTCTGGCGCGTCTCCTGCGGCACGGCCAGGTGGGCGGCGATGGCGTACGCCTGCTTGGCGGGCGACTGAGCCCCCTGGAGGATGGCGACGATCTCGCCGGGAATGCGGCGGTGGAGCGAGACGTACTCCTCGAACTGCGACATGGCGCGGCGGGCGAGCGCAGGGGTTTCGTTCGCGGCGGCGTCGGCTGCCGTGTCTCCCTTGAACGTGGCGCGGAGCACGCCGCCCACCACGGCGTAGCGCGACACCCGGGCCCGCGCCACGCCCTCGAGCAGGAGCCGCGTGGTGCCGTTGGGTAGCTCGGTGTGTTGGAATACGCGCACGATCACGCCCACCCGGTACAGGTCGGCGGCCGTCGGTTCGTCGGCGTCGGCCTGGCGCTGCGTGACCACGAACAGGAAGTGCTCGCCGGGGCCGGCCATGGCGGCCTCGACGGCGGCCAGCGAGGCGCGCCGCCCCACGAGCAACGGCATGACCACGTTGGGGAAGAACACCACGTCGCGCAGGGGGAGCACTGGCAGCCGGTTGCCGACGGGCACGCGGTCGCCGTCGGGACTCAGAATGGGCATTCTGTAAGCTAACAAGACCGTAGGAGGGTAGGAGAGTAGGAGGGTAGGATGGTGAAACGACGACGGCGGGCCGAGTGCATCGGCCCGCCGTGGCGCTGTCCTACTCCCCCGCGCAATGCTACGCTTCTTTCTTCTTCCGCTGGGGCGCAATCTCCAGCAATGGCGGGGCGCCGTTCAGGACCGACGGCTCGGTGACCTTCACCTCTTCGACATCCTCACGCGTCGGGAGGTCGAACATCACGTCGGTGAGGATCTCTTCGAGGATCGCCCGCAGCCCGCGGGCGCCGGTGCCACGCTTGAGCGCCTTGCCGGCAATGGCGCGGAGCGCCGAGTCCTCGAACGTGAGCTTCACCTCTTCGAGCTCGAACAGCTTCTTGTACTGCTTGGTGAGCGCGTTCTTCGGTTCCTTGAGGATGCGCACCAGCGACTCTTCGTCCAGCGCGTCCAGCGCCACCGTGACCGGCAGGCGCCCCACCAGCTCGGGAATCAGCCCGTAGCGGAGCATGTCGTCGGGCTCGACCTCGGCGAACGGGGTCTTGTTCACGCGCCCCGGGGGCGTGACCGTGTCGGCGCCGGTGAAGCCGATCTGCCGCTTGCCGGTGCGCGACTCGATGATCTTCTCCAGGCCGTCAAAGGCGCCGCCGCAGATGAACAGGATGTCCTTGGTGTTGATCTGGATGTATTCCTGTTGCGGATGCTTGCGGCCCCCCTGCGGGGGCACGCTGGCCACCGTGCCTTCGAGGATCTTCAGCAGGGCCTGCTGCACGCCCTCGCCCGACACGTCGCGCGTGATGCTCGGGTTCTCCGACTTGCGCGCGATCTTGTCGATCTCATCGATGTAGACGATGCCGCGTTCGCACTCGGCCACGTTGAAGTCGCCCGCCTGGAGCAGCCGGACGAGGATGTTCTCCACGTCCTCGCCAACGTAGCCCGCTTCGGTGAGCGTCGTGGCGTCGGCGATCGTGAACGGCACGTCGAGAATGCGCGCCAGGGTCTGGGCGAGCAGCGTCTTGCCCACGCCCGTAGGGCCGATGAGCAGGATGTTCGACTTGTCGAGTTCCACGTCGTCGTCACGCAGGGACGCCGAGTTGATGCGCTTGTAGTGGTTGTAGACGGCCACCGAGAGCGCTTTCTTGGCCTTCTCCTGGCCGATCACGTACTGGTCCAGGATGTCCTTGATCTCCTGGGGCGTGGGAACCTGCGTGATCGCCTCGGCGACCTCGCGCTCCTCATCCTCCGCCAGGATCTCGTTGCACAGCGCGATGCACTCGTTGCAGATGTACACCGACGGGCCCGAAATGAACTTCCGAACCGAGTCCTTGGACTTGCCGCAGAACGAGCACCGCAGGTGTTTGTCGTGGGACATGCTGGTCACTCAAGTACCCGAGAGGAGACGTCGCGCCAACGCGCTTCCTGAGGATATACTGGCCGCGCGCGCGCGGTCAAGGAACTGACGACCGAAGCTCGTGAACGTTTTCACGAGCCCCGGATTAGCAACCGTCCCCGCGCTACTTCTTGGCAGCCGGCGCGAGGTCGTTCTCTACGGGAATCTCCGACGCGTTGGTGATTACCGTATCTACCAGCCCGTATTCCTTCGCCTCGTCGGCCGACATGAACCGGTCGCGGTCCGTGTCCCGGTCGATCACGTCGATCGGCTGGCCGGTATGCTTGGCCATCAGTTCGTTCAGCTTGGAGCGCAGGTAGAGGATCTCCTTGGCCTGGATCTCGATGTCCGAGGCCGTTCCGCCCCCCCCGCTCTGCGACGGCTGGTGGATCATGATCCGCGAGTGCGGCAACGCAAACCGCTTGCCCTTGCGCCCCGCCGCGAGCAGGAACGAGCCCATGCTCGCCGCCATGCCCATGCAAATCGTGTTCACCGGCGCCTTCAGGTATTGCATCGTGTCGTAGATCGCCAGCCCGGCCGACACGCTGCCGCCCGGGGAGTTGATGTACAGGTGGATGTCCCGCTCCGGGTTGTCCGCCTGCAGGAACAACAACTGGGCGATGATGATGTTGGCGACGTCGTCGTTCACCGGCGTGCCGAGAAAGACGATGCGGTCCATGAGCAGTCGCGAGAAGATGTCGTAGCTGCGCTCGCCGCGGCTCGACCGCTCGATGACGTACGGGGGATAGATCGTCGACATGGGTTGATCGCTCATCAGTTGGTCTGCTCCACGGTGTTCTTCTCCAGTAGCCACGCGAAGACCTTGTCTTCGGTGATGCTGCGCTCGATTTCCTTCAATCGCCCGGCTTTTTGCAGCGAGGCGTACACCTGCCCCGGCTCGGCGTTGCGCTTCGCGGCCACTTCGGCCACGCGCTCGTCCACGTCGGCCTCGGAGGCGGCCAGCTTCTCGCGCTCGGCCAGCGTGTCGACGATCAGGTCGCGGCGCACCTGACGCTCGGCCACCGGCGCGAATTCGCCCATGAACCGATCCCGTTCGTCGTCCGTGACCTGATACACCTGAAGATACGCCTGGATCATCTGGTTCACCCAGCTCGGCGGCACGTCGAACGGGTTGGCGGCGGCGATCTGCTCGATGAGCTGCTGCCGCACACCCGCGTCCGCGTCGCGGCGGGCGTGGTCCGCGAGGTCGCTGCGCACCGTGATGCGCAGCGCGTCGAGCGAATCGAAGTCGCCCACCTCGCGGGCGAACGCGTCGTCGAGTGGGGGAAGCGTCTTGCGCTTCACTTCCTGCAGCACCACGCGCACCGGCTTGGTCTTGCCGCGCTGGGCCTCGTCCGGGAAGTCCTCCGGCCAGCGGACCGCCCGTTCCAGCGTTTCGGACGGGGCCAGCTCCATGATCAGCTCTTCGATGCCCGGAATCGCCTGCCCACCGCCCAGCACGATCGTGTACTCGCGCCCTTCGGGGATCGCACCGTTCTCGTCGGCGGTGGCCAGGAGCACCGTCACCATGTCACCGGGGAGCGGACGCTCGAGTACCGGCGACCATGCCGCGCGCTGGTCGCGCAGCTGCTCGATCTGCTCGTCCACCGCCGCGTCGGTCACCTCGGGGGCGCGGCGCGTGACCGTGAACCCTTCCACGCGGGCGAGCTCGACATCGGGCCGCACCTCGACATGCAGGTCGAACGTCATGGCCTCGCCTTCATTGAACTTGAGGTCATGGACGTGGGGCTGGGCCGCGACTTTGATCTGTTCCTTGTCGAGCACCTGCTGGAACGCTTCCTGGACCACGCGCTCGATGACTTCCTGGCGGATGGCGTCCTTGTACTTCTTCTTAACGATTTCCGGCGGCGCCTTGCCGGGGCGGAAGCCGGGGAGGCGGACGCTGGAGGCGTAGCGCTTGGCGGTGGTGTTCTCCATCGCCTTGACGTCGGCGGCGGGCACCGTCACGGCCAGCAGTCGCTCGACGCCTGCGCTCTTCTTGGTCGTTATTTGGATGTCCATGGGGTCAGGTCTGGGCTCCGGCGCCGGGCTCCGCCGGTGCCCCGAAAATCAGGGGGCGGCAGGGTTGGTGGCCGTACTTCGAAAGCTAACCGGCGTGGGGAGGGGGGCCTAGGGTGGAACCGCCGCGCCGGGCGAAGAGCCGCGCGAACCCGGGACCGTTGATCTTGAAAGGCCATCCAGTGCGAGAGGGGGGACTCGAACCCCCAAGCCTTGCGGCACAGGATCCTAAGTCCTGCGCGTCTGCCAGTTCCGCCACTCTCGCGTCCCACAAAACTACGCACGATCGGGAACTCTGCCACACCCGAGAGGCGTCGGCAAGCACCGCGCACGGCCGAAACCAGTGGAAATGGATAAGGAAAGGGGGCCGGCGGAACGCCGGCCCCCTTCCAATTTCCTACCGTCCCACTCTCCGACCATCCCCTCACTTACTGATCAGAATATTCACCACCTGCGTCCGCGCCTGCGGTGCGTTGTACACCAGCAGCTGCAGGTAGGCGCCCTTCTTCACGCCCTGCACGGCCTTGTTCAAGTCGTCCACGCTCTTGATGTCCACCTTCTTGGGGTAGAGGCTCCCCACGATGATGTCTTGGCCGGGAAACAGGCCGCTGCCGGCCGACGTCGGATCGGGGAACGCCGGGCTGCTGGGCGACACGTCGGTCACCATCAGCCCATGGCTGTACTGCGACGGCACGCTGTCCTGCTGCACCACCGCATTGGTGAGCGGCGCCACCGAAATACCCAGC
>DATLUQ010000022.1 GCA_035533015.1 Gemmatimonadaceae bacterium
TCTTCCGCGGCACGGTCTACCGCACGCGGCAGGATCACTTTTCCCCGGACACTTCCGCATGACCGACGCGTTTCTGGTCGACGGCGTTCGCACCCCCATCGGCAACCTGGGGGGCGCGCTCAGCGACGTGCGCCCCGACGATATGGCGGCGCACGTGCTGGCCACCGTGCTCGCACGCAATCCCTCCGTGGATCCATCGCGGATCACCGACGTGATCCTCGGGTGCGCCAACCAGGCAGGCGAGGACAACCGCAACGTGGCCCGCATGGCGCTGCTGCTCGCCGGCCTGCCGGCGACCGTGCCGGGGGAGACGGTGAACCGGCTCTGTGCCTCGGGGCTGAACGCCGTGGCGCACGCGGCGCATGGCGTGCGAGTGGGCGAGGGGGACCTGTACCTGGCCGGAGGCGTGGAGAGCATGACCCGGGCGCCGTACGTCCTCTCCAAGGGCGCGGTGCCGTTCGCCCGCGACATGCAGCTCTACGACACGAGCCTGGGGTGGCGTTTTGTAAACGCTAATATGCAGGCGAAGTACGGCACCGATTCCATGGGACAGACCGCCGAGCACGTGGCCGAGCAGTTCGGGGTGTCGCGCGCCGACCAGGATGCGTTCGCGCTGCGGTCGCAGCAGAAGGCGGCGGCGGCGCGGGGGTCGGGGCGGCTGGCGCTCGAGATCGTCCCGGTGTCGATCCCGCGGCGCAAGGGCGACCCGGTGTCGGTGGAGCACGACGAATTCATCCGCCCCGACTCGTCGTTGGCCGGGCTCGGCAAGCTGCGCCCCGCGTTCCGCGCCGACGGCAAGGGATCCGTCACGGCCGGCAACTCGTCGGGCCTCAACGACGGCGCGGCCGCGCTGCTCGTGGCGTCGGCCCGGGGGGCCAGGGAGTTCTCGCTCGCGCCGCGGGCCCGCGTGCTCGCGTCGGCCGCGGCGGGTGTCGAGCCGCGCATCATGGGGATGGGGCCGGTGCCGGCCACACGTCGCGCCCTCCAGCTGGCGGGGCTCACGCTCGACCAGATGGACGTCATCGAACTCAACGAGGCGTTCGCCGCCCAGTCGCTGGCGTGCCTGCGCGAGTTCGGCATTCCCGACGACGACCCCCGCGTGAATCCCAACGGGGGGGCGATCGCGCTGGGGCACCCGTTGGGCATGTCCGGCGCCCGGCTCGTGCTCACCGCCATGCGGGAACTCGAGCGGACCGGTAAGCGCTATGCGCTGTGCACCATGTGCATCGGCGTGGGGCAGGGCATGGCGATGGTGCTGGAGCGCGCGTGATCTACGAGTTCGAGGGGTTCGTGCCGGTCATCCATGAATCGGCGTTCGTGCACCCGCAGGCCGCCGTCACCGGCAACGTGGTGATCGGGCGCGACGTGTACGTGGGGCCCGGCGCCGCGATCCGCGGCGACTGGGGCGGCGTCGTGATCGGCGACGGGTGCAACGTGCAGGAGAACTGCACCATCCACGCCTTTCCCGGCGCCACAGCGGTGCTCGAACCATCGGCGCACATGGGCCACGGATCGGTGCTGCACGGGGGACGTCTCGGCGAGAACGTGCTCGTGGGCATGAATGCGGTGATCATGGACAACGCCGACGTCGGGGCGGGGTGCATCATCGGCGCGCTGAGCTTCGTGCCCGCCGAGATGCGGATCCCGCCGCGCAAGGTCGTCGTGGGCAGCCCCGCCCGCGTGGTGCGGGACGTCACCGACGAAATGCTCGCATGGAAGAACGACGGCACCCGCGTGTATCAGGCACTCCCGGCCCGCATGCGTGCCGGATGGAAGCCCTGCGAGCCCCTGCGTGACGTGCCGGCCGACCGCCGCGAGCAGCAGAAATCGTATCAGACCTGGAAGGACACGAGGAGCCGATCATGAAGCCGCAGAATTACGCGCTTGGCCACTGGGTGACCGGCACCGGCAGGACCACGGAGCTGGTGCACGCCGTGACCGGCGAGACGATCGGCGAGACGTCGAGCGGCGGGCTCGACTTCAAGGCGATGACCGAGTATGCGCGCGCGGTGGGTGGCCCCAAGCTGCGGGCCATGACCTTTCACGAGCGCGCCCGGATGCTCAAGGCCATGGCGGCGTATCTCATGGAACGGAAGGACAGGTTCTACGAGGTGTCGGCGGCCACGGGCGCCACCAGGCAGGATTCCTGGATCGACATCGAGGGCGGGATCGGAACGTTCTTCGCGTATGGCAGCCGCGGCCGCCGCGAGTTCCCGGACGAGACGTTCTACGTGGACGGGCCCATGGAGCCGCTGTCCAAGGGCGGGACATTCGTGGCGCGCCACCTCTGTGTGCCGCTCGAAGGTGTGGCCGTGCACATCAACGCCTTCAATTTCCCGTGCTGGGGCATGCTGGAAAAGCTCGCGCCGACGTTCCTGGCCGGCGTGCCGGCCATCGTCAAGCCGGCTACCGTGACGTCGTACCTCACCGAGGCGATGGTGCGTGAAATGGTCGTCTCGGGGATCCTGCCCGACGGGGCCCTGCAACTCATCTGCGGCAGTGCCGGCGATCTCCTCTCGCAACTCGGGGGCCAGGACGCCGTGGCGTTCACCGGCTCGGCGGCCACCGGCCGGATGCTGCGCGAGACCCCGGCCATCGTCGAACACGCCGTGCGCTTCAACATGGAAGCGGACTCGCTCAACTGCTCCATCCTCGGCCCCGATGCCGCGCCGGGCACGGAGGAGTTCGACCTCTTCATCAAGGAAGTCGTACGGGAGATGACCGCGAAGGCCGGCCAGAAGTGCACGGCCATCCGGCGCACGATCGTGCCCGCCGGCATGGAGGACGACGTGGTCAAGGCGCTGCGCGCGCGCCTCGAGAAGGTCGTGATCGGCGATCCCGCGGCCGAGGGGGTGCGGATGGGACCGCTGGCCAGCAAGGGGCAGGTGCGCGACGTGGGGCAGAAGGCCGCCGAGCTGCGGCGCGCCGGCGCGGTGGCGTACGGCGGCGCCGACGACTTCGCCGTCGTGGGGGCCGACCGCACGAGGGGCGCCTTCTTCGCGCCTCTACTGCTCGTCTGCGACGCGCCGTTCGCGCGCCACGAGCCGCACGACGTCGAGGCGTTCGGCCCCGTGAACACCGTCATGCCATATCAGTCCGTTGATGAGGCGCTGGAACTCGCCCGGCTCGGGCGCGGGAGCCTGTGCGGGTCGCTGTTCACCGCCGATCACGAGGTGGCGCGGCGGATCGTGCTCGGCGTGGCCCCGTACCACGGCCGGTTCATGGTGCTCGACCGGTCGAGCGCCGGGGAGAGCACGGGGCACGGCTCGCCGCTGCCCAACCTCGTGCACGGCGGCCCGGGGCGGGCCGGTGGCGGTGAGGAGATGGGCGGCACCCGCGGCGTGCTGCACTACATGCAACGCACGGCGGTGCAGGGCTCGCCCAGCGTGCTCACCGCGGTCATGGACCAGTGGATGCCGGGCGCCGAGCAGCGCCGCGGCCAGGTGCATCCGTTCCGGAAGTATTTCGATGAACTGGAGATCGGTGAGACGCTGATCACCGACCGGCGGACGATCACCGAGGCCGACGTGGTGGCGTTCGCCGAACTGACCGGCGACTTCTTCTACGCGCACATGGACGACGTGGCGGCCCGCGAATCGATCTTCGAAAAGCGCGTGGCGCACGGGTACTTCGTGCTGTCGGCGGCGGCCGGGCTGTTCGTG
>DATLUQ010000023.1 GCA_035533015.1 Gemmatimonadaceae bacterium
CTCACGTACAACGAGAAGTAGAGCGAGATCACGCCCATCGAGAAGATGACGTTGGCGAGATCGTAGAGCATCCAGCTGAGGACGGCGCGCCGCGGGATCACTCGGGTGGGAGAATTCATGGAGAAGAATGTGCTGGCAGCGCATCCGAACAGCTATGGCCGGCGGCCGTTCCCGGCTGCCCCCCCCGACGACGAACCGCCCGGTGCCCCGGGTAACCACCGCTCTGACCATCGACGACAAACGTGCTCCAAGCGGCTGGAGCACGTTTGTGATCGTCACGTCGAATGGCGCGATGAACGTTGAGTGCCCGAGGCGGGACTCGAACCCGCACGCCGTTGCCGGTGGGGGATTTTGAGTCCCCTGCGTCTACCGATTCCGCCACCCGGGCCGCTAGCGGAACTTAGCAGCGCAGGGGCGACGTCTCAACGCCGCCCCTGCCCCTCGCTGCCTTCACACCGGCCCGCCACTATGGCTGTCCGCCTCCGCGACGCCCCGAGCCGCGCGCCCCGCTGTCCTGCGGTGGCCCCATTCCCTTGCCACGCATCGCGCGCATCACGTTCAACTGCCGCTGCACGCGCTCCTGCAACGCGCGGTACCTGGCGAGCTGCACCGGCGTCATGATCCCGGCCAGCTCGTTGTCCTCGGCGTCGTTGAGGTCCAGCCGCTTGTGCGGAATCGCCTGCAACTGCGCCGTGTACTGGGCCACCTTGGCCTGGTCCGGCTGGGCCAACGCCAATTCGTCGCGCAATGACATCCGCGCCGCGCGCTCCTCTCGCGCCAGTGCCTGTCGCTCGCGGACGTACTTCTGATTGATGGGCGCGAGCATGCGCATCTGATCGTCCGTGAGCCCCACCTGCGTACGCACGGCGCGCGTGAACGCCTGGCGAATCTGCCCTTGGAGGCGCTGGCGGCGGAGGGAACCTCCCTGTTCAACCGGTCGCTGCGGCGCCTGCTGCGCACCTGTCTCGCGCACCGGAATACCCTGCGCGCGAGACACGGCAGGAAGCGCCAGCACGACCACTGCCAGCAACAGACGGTTCCATTTCATTGCCGGCATCAGATGCCTCCGTTGCTGAGCGTCACGTCGGGCACGGAGGTCTCGGGATCGGCCATCGGCACCGCCTTCAACTGCTCGACATCCTTGAGCAAGGCCTCCAGCTGCGTGTCGGTGAGGTCGCTGTAGCCGTAGCCGACGTTCAGCTCGACGTTGCTGGTATGCGCGGCCGCCGTTCCTGCGGCCGAATCCTCCAGTGACGCCACCCGCGATGCGGCCGCACTATCGGCCATGTGCAACCGATGCACGTACGTGACGAGCGTCGATCCACCGGCCGCCAGAAACACCACCGCCGCGGCGATCTGCCAGACATGCATCCCTCCCCGCCGTGCCCGCCGCGGCGCGGCCAACGCCGAGACGATCCGGGCCACGTCCACCGGCGGCGCCGGAGACGCCGCCCGCAGCGCGCGCAGCATCTCCAACTCAGCGGCACAATCCGCGCACGTCCGTAGGTGCGCCTCTACCCGCGCGCGGGCCTCGCCATTCAGGCGGCCGTGCAGCAGGTCGGGCAGTTGATCGCGGATCTCCGCGTTCGGACAATCAGTCATCGAGAAACTCCTTTATTACCCGCACCGCATTGTGGTAGTGCACGCGCGCCGCACCCTCGGTGGTGTCCACCACATCGGCGATTTCCTTGTATGTTAGACCTTCGTTCACCCGCAATGTGAAGACCTCGCGTTGTTTGGGGGACAATCGGTCCACTGCCTGCCGCATCCGCGTCCGCGTCTCCGCCGCCAGCATGCCGTCCAGGGCGTCGAACTCCGTGACCACGTCCCCTTCGGCGATCGGCACCCGGTCCCGTCGTCGGCGGTCCGCCCGGCGCCGGTCGAGCAGCAGACGCCGAGCGATGGTGAACAGCCACGTCCTGAGCGAACTGTCGGCGCGAAAGCTGTCGAGGGCCCCGAAGGCCCGGACGAACGTGTCCTGGACGACCTCGTCCACCTCCACGCGTTCTCCCCGGCTGGCCACGAAGCGCGCCACGGCCGGGGCGTGCCGCACGACGAGCGCTGTTGCCGCCCGGTCGTCGCCCGCCCGCCACGCCTCGATGAGCTCGAGATCGTCCCGTCCATCGCCGCTCCCGGCTGTGTCGCTCATTCGTTCCCTGATGTCGGACGTTCGCGGGGCCGCGGTGTTAAGATCTTGCCAATCACTGGGTTGGCCAATATAGAGTGGTATGCCGAGTCCTCTCCAGCGTCCCGAGCGCATCGGGCACCGCGGCGCCCCCCGGGAGTTCACCGAAAACACCCTGCCCGGTTTCCTGCGCGCCGTGGAACGTGGGGCCGACGCGGTGGAATTGGACGTTCACAGGACGCGCGACGGGCGCGTGGTGGTACACCACGATCCCGAACTGCCGTTGCGCGATGGCACCCGCGCCCCGATCACCGCGCTCTCCGCCGCCGAAGTTGGGGCGTGCGTGCTGCCCGGCGGTGGCGACGTCCCCACTCTGGCTCAGGTGATGGACGCCCTCGGCGATCGCGCCACCGTGTACGTGGAACTCAAGGGTGAGGGCGTGGGCGAGGGGGCGGTGGCCGTGGCCCGCGGGCACGGGCGGCGATACGCCTTTCACAGCTTTGACCACGCGGCCGTGTTGGCATTGAGGTCCGGCCATCCCGATCTGGACTACGGCGTGCTGCTCGACGTCGGGACCCCCGATGCCGCGGCGCTCATGGCGCGCGTTCCCGTGCGCGACGTTTGGCCCCACTGGAGTCTGGTGAACCAGGCGCTGGTGGACGCGGCGCGCGAGGCGCGCAAGCGAGTCATGGTCTGGACGGTGAACGACCCAGCGGAGGCCGCGCGGCTCACGCTCCTGGGCGTGGACGGGTTGTGCACCGACGACCTGCGGCTGCTGGGGCCGGCGCCATTCGTCTCTGATGGAGGCGGCCGGATTCCATGAAAGCGGGCGAGCAGCGCGACCTCATCATTGTCGGGGGCGGAATCGGCGGCATCATCAGCCTGAAATACGCGAAGGACGCCGGGCTCGACGCCATCCTGCTGGAAGGTGCCGAGGCAGTGGGCGGTCTGTGGCGCGATCTTCCCGCCTGGCAGGACATCCAGTTCCGCAAGGAGGACTGGACGCTCGGCGACCTGCCGATCGCCGGCGAAGACCAGTCGAGTATCCTGGCCAACATCCACGCGTGGGTGGAGCGTTTCGGGTTGGCGCCTTCGATTCGACTGGGCGCGCGGGTGAGTTCCGCCCGTCCGAACGACGGGGGCTGGGAGGTCACGGCGGGAGAGTACACGGGCCGCTCGCGATTTCTCATCGCCGCCACGGGCGGCCACAATCGCCCCGTCGTTCCGCAGATCGAGAGAGTCCGACCGACGGCCATCGAGTATCACTCCTCCGCCCTGCGCGACCCGTCAGAACTCACACGCAAGGACGTCGTCGTCGTGGGGGGCGGCGCATCGGCCTACGATCTCCTCGATCTCTGCCTGGAATGGCAGGCGCGCAGCGTCACATGGGTCTATCGCTCGCTCAGGTGGATGCGTCCTACACGGCACCCGAAGTATTTCGGATCGGACCTGCGTCGCCTTGGAAGACTGCAGATGCTCGGCATCCCGCTCTCGGAGTTGAACAAGCGGATCAATCGGGAACTGCGCCGGCGTTACCGCAAGGCTGGCCTGGATGAACTGCTGCCCGACAGGGCGTTCGACTTCGGGAGCCAGCAACTCGTTCCCGGCCGCCGCCGCATGGCCGAGAACCTGGCGCGCATCGCGCGCCACCAAAGCGAGATCGTGGGCATCGAGGGCAGTTCCGTACGGCTCGCCTCCGGACACTCGTGCAGGGCGGATCTGGTGCTGTGGGGTACCGGGTACGACACGGATCTGGGCTACCTGGAGGTGAGCAACCTATCACGACTCACGCGGATGGATGCCATTGGCAGGCGCTGCGGCGCGCACTTTCTCGCGCTGGATGCTCCCAACCTCTTCCTCCTTGCGCCGGGCATCCTCGATGTGACCACGTCGACCCCTTGGGCGTACGCCCACGCGGCGAAATCCATCATGAGTCACATCCGGGGCAACCCGGTATTCGATTCGGTGCCGGTGTCCACCAATCCGAACTACTTCGACCTGGCCCGGTTTCTCGCGAAGCGCGACCGCGTCAACTACCCTGCCGTGCTCTGGTATCTGAAGTATCTCAATCTGGCGTTTCGCCGATCGCGCGATCGGCCGATGCCCATGCCGTGAGGCCAGTGCTGGTGTCCCGACGCCTGCGCACGCAGCCAAACGAAAACGCCCCCGCGATGCGGGGGCGTTCGGTTGCCGTAGACCAGCCCTTGGCTGGCTAGGCCGCGCTGGTGGACCCGGTCTCGCCGGCTGCCGGATACACACTGATGCGGTAGCGGGACTTGCTGTGGTGCTCGAACTGCACCACGCCGTCGATGAGCGAGTAGATCGTATAGTCCGTGCCCATGCCGACGTTGCGGCCGGGGTGCCACTTGGTGCCGCACTGCCGGACGATGATGTTGCCCGCGACCACGGGCTCGCCGCCGTACTTCTTGACGCCGCGATACTTGGGATTGCTGTCGCGGCCGTTGCGAGAGGAGCCGACGCCCTTCTTGTGTGCCATGGCGGATATTCCTTAGCCGAGCGTGATGTCGTTGATCATGACTTCGGTGAAGCCCTGCCGGTGGCCCTGCTTGCGGGAGTAGTTCTTCCGGCGCTTCATCTTGAAGACGACGATCTTGTCGCCGAGTCCCTGGCGCAGGATCTCACCGGTGACCTTGGCGCCCGCGAGCTTGGGCACGCCGGTCATGACGGTCTTGCCGTCGGAGCCGAGGAGGACGTCGTTGAACTCCACCTTGACGCCGGCTTCGCCGGGCAGGGTGGGGATTTTGTAGTATCTGCCCGGTTCGACCTTGAACTGCTTGCCGCCGGTGCGAATGATTGCGTAGGACATTGTGCGATGTGGTTTTGGGACGCGCTAGCCTCTGAAGCTAGACATGGGCTATGTCGTTGTCAATGCCTAGCCTATGGGGCCAAGGAGGGCTCCCTCAGGCCACCGCGTACTGCTGGGTCACGTCCCGGCCGGCGGTCTTCACCACCAGCTTGAACTCGTCGGGCCGGAGCAGCGGGTCGTCCCGCAACTCGAGACCGAACCCCACGGCCTTCTCGAGCTTCTTGAGCATGTCCTTTTCCTCCTGCAGCACGTGCATCGCCACGTCGGGGTGCAGCTTCACGATGAGCGGATCCTTCTTCCCCTCCACGCCCATCCGTCGCACCGAGCGCTCCATGCGCCGCAGGATGGTCTCGGCGGTGAACACCCGCCCCGTGCCGGCGCAGGTGGGGCACGCCTCGGTCATGTTCTGCAGGTGGCTCTGCCGCACCCGCTGGCGGGTCATCTCGATCAGTCCCAGGTCGCTCACGGCGAACGCCTTGGTGCGGGCGCGGTCGCGGCTCAGATGCGTGCGCAGTTCCTGGAGCACGCGGTCGCGGTTGGCCTTGGTCTCCATGTCGATGAAGTCGCACACGATGATGCCGCCGATGTCGCGCAGGCGGATCTGCCGCGCGATCTCGCGCGCCGCTTCGACGTTCGTGCGGAGAATGGTCTTCTCGGGATCCTTCTTGCCGGTGTAGCGGCCCGAGTTCACGTCCACCGACACGAGCGCCTCGGTGGGCTCGATGATCAGGTAGCCGCCGGCCGGCAGGTCGCAGCGCCGCTTGAACAGATCGCGGATCTCAGGCTCGATGCCCGCCTTGTCGAAGATGCCGGCTTCGTCGGTCCACAGCTTCACGCGGTCCACGAGATCGGGCGCCACTCCCTTGAGGTATTCGATGATCTCGTTGTACACCTGCTTGGAGTCTACCGACACCTGCTCCACCTTCTCGCTGAACAGGTCGCGGATGAGGCCGCGCGTGAGATTCGTCTCGCGATGGATGAGGGCCGGCGCGCGCACGAAGTTCGTCTTGCGCTTGATGCGCTTCCATTGGCCGATGAGCGTGTCGAGTTCGCGCTTGAACGTCTCCTGCGTGGCGTCCTCGCCCACCGTGCGCGCGATGACGCCGCCCGAATCCTTGGGGAGCACGGCCTGCACCATCTCCCGCAGGCGGCCGCGCTCGGCGCGGTCGCCGATCTTGCGGCTCACGCCCACGCGCGAGGCGAACGGCATGAACACCAGGAACCGGCCGGCCATCGACACCTGCGCCGTGACGCGCGGGCCCTTGGTGGAGATGGGCTCCTTGGAGATTTGGACGATGATTTCCTGGCCGCGCTTGAGCACGTCCTGAATGGGCGGCGCCTTGGCCCGCTGCTGGCGCCGGCCGCGCCCGCCGCCGCCCGACGGCTTCTGCTCGTCGGCGCTCTCGTCGGCGGCGTCGGTTTCTACGTCCTCGTCGTCCGAGTCCGCGTCGTCGTCGTCCCCCTCTTCCTCGTCTTCGGGATACACGAGGTCGGAGGCGTGGAGGAACGCGCTCTTCTCGGTACCGATGTCGACGAAGGCGGCTTGGATGCCAGGGAGGACCGCTTCTACGCGGCCGTAGTAGATGTCGCCGACCATGCGCCGAGCTTCGGGCCGGTCGACGAGGAGTTCAACGAGTTGCTCGTCTTCCAGGATCGCAACCCGCGTCTCGCGCGGCGTTGCGTTGATCAGAATTTCGCGTTTCATCGGGAACCGCCGGCTCGCCTCCGCGTGGCGACTCGGCACGCGGACGGGGGCGGTGAGTGAGAGACGGGGTGGCGGCACGCCGGAACGCGAACGCGCGCCCGACGGCCGAAACGTGACTGGGGATCCACCGCTCGAACGTGATCGACCACGCCGAACCCGGCTGCCGGATCTGACCGAGGATCACACGCACCATCGCGTGGACCCAACGGACCACCGACCGCATCCCACGGGCCAGCGTGCGATCGGCTTCAAAGAGGAAGCCGTGCGCCGCGAGGGGGACGTCTGCGCGGACGGCGGCCGATGCTGCTTCGGCCGCCGCTGCGCATGGAGAGCCTCGACCGCGCCGCGAGTCGCGCAGCGGGAACGAGGCGGGAAATCCAAGAGAGAGTGTCACCGCTGGAATTACTACAGCCAACCGTCCGTTTCCGCAAGAGTGGCAATGACTTACGGGTGGTCAGTCCATCAAGTCCTTGAGCAGGGCCCTGGCGATCACGATGCGCTGGATCTCGGAGGTGCCTTCGCCGATCTCACAAATCTTGGCATCGCGCATCATCCGCTCCACCGGGTAGTCCTTGGTGTAGCCGTATCCGCCGTGGAGTTGCACCGCCGTGATCGTACTCCGCATGGCCAACTCGGAGCAGAACAACTTGGCCATGGCCGCTTCCTTCGAAAACGGCTTGCCATGCTGCGCCAGCCATGCGGCGTGGTACGTCAGGTGGCGCCCCGCCTCGATCTCGGTGGCCATGTCCGATAACTGGAAATGCACACCCTGAAATTTCGCGATCACCTGGCCGAACTGCTTGCGCACCGACGTGTATTTGAGTGCCTCGCCGAACGCACCCTCGGCAATGCCGAGCGAGAGCGCTGCGATGCCAATGCGCCCGGAGTCGAGGGTGCGCATGAAGTTCTTGAACCCTCGGCCTTCATCACCCAGCCGGTTCTCCACTGGCACTTCGACGTCTTCCATGATCAACTCGGCAGTGTCGGAGGCACGCCATCCCAGCTTGTCCTCCTTCTTGCCGGCGCGGAAACCCCGCATGGCGGTGAGCGACGGCTCGTGGCCCACACCCACGGCCGCGGTCGCTTCGGGATCGCTGGTGGGCTTGGTGAGGATGAACGAGCTGATGCCCTTGGTGCCCTGCCCCGGCGTGGTGACCGCCGTGACGACGAAGATCTCACCTACCGAGCCGTGGGTGATGAATCGCTTCACGCCGTTGATCACGTATCGATCGCCCTTGCGCACCGCCATCGTGCGCGTCCCGCCGGCGTCGCTGCCGGCCTCGGGCTCCGTGAGTCCGAATCCGCCCATCACCTTGCCTGAGGCGAGCAGCGGCACGTAGCGGCGCTTCTGCTCGTCGGTGCCGAAGTGGACGATCGGGGAGGTGCCGAGCGTCGTGTGCGCCGATATCGTGAGCCCGTGCGAGGCATCCACCTTGGCCAGCTCCTCGATCACGATCATGTAGCTCAAGAGATCGAGACCGGCACCGCCCAACTCCTCGGGCCAAGGCACGCCGAGCAGCCCCAATTCGCCCATCCGCTTGATGTTGGCCCAGGGAAACTTGGCCTCGGCATCGAGTCTGGCCGCCACGGGGGCGACTTCGTCGCGCGCGAACTCTCGCACCATCTCGCGGACGGCCAGGTGCTGCTCGTGGAAATAGAGGGCGTCGTCCATGTCAATCAGGTGGCGTCGGCGTCTCGACGGCGGCGCCGCGCGCGTTTGGGTTCGGGTTCCACTGAGACGGCCACCAGCACGTCGTCGGTGCTGATGTAGGGCTTCTTGGCGCGCCGAGCCGGCACGCGACGGGATGCCGCCGATCCCTTCGAGCGGCCCAGACAGTTGTCGCAGGCGCCGCATTCAGGGCGTTCGGCGGGGTCCCCGAAATATCGGAGCACGAACGCCCGGCGGCAACGTCTGGTGTAGGCGTAGCGCTGGATGGCGTCGAGCTTGTCGAAGTCGGCGCGGCAGCGGCGCTCGAGCGACTCCCAGTCGATGCGAAAGGCGTCGAGCGACGCGGCGGCCCGCGTGGGGGTCGGCCCGGACTCGACGCGGGTCCATTCCACGAATTGCTCGCGCTGGAGCGCGTCGAGCAGCCGCAACGCGCCCGCCCCGCCGAGGGCCGGCGGCAGCCCGTCGAGGTCGATGGCGATCCCGTCGTAGAGCCCGTCGCGTCCCAGGCGCCAGAGCGCGCGCAGGAGTCCCAATTCGAGGGCGCGAGCCTCGCCCAGTTCGGCCCGGATGCGGGCCGGGGCGGCCAGCAACCGCACCTGCACGCGCAGCCCATCGGGCGACCCCGGCGTCCACGCGCCCACCCGCTCGAGCAGGCGCAGGGCGGCCTCGACGTCCCGGGCGGTGGACTTGTGCCCCAGCTTCTTGGACAGCGCGCCGGCATCGAGGGCGGCCACCCGCGGACCGCCGAGCCGCAGAAGCTCGTACAGCCCCTCCACCACCTCGCGCCGCGCGTGCGCGCCTTTTATGAAATACTCATGGGTGAAGCGGTCGCGGAACGCGTGCAGCAGCACGCACTCGGCGGGCTCGCCGTCGCGGCCCGCGCGGCCCGCCTCCTGGTAGTACGCTTCCAGCGTGCCAGGCATGGCGTGGTGCACCACTAAACGTACGTTCGGCTTGTCGATGCCCATGCCGAACGCGTTGGTGGCCACGATCACCCGGGCCTGCTCCTGCATGAAGGCCTCCTGCACCTCGCGCCGGTGGTCGTCGTCCAGGCCGGCGTGGTACGGCAGTGCCCGGATGCGCTGGCGAGTCAGCATGCCGGCAATGCGCTCCACGGCCTTGCGCGTGGAGGCGTAGACGATGGCCAGGCCATCGCGCGCCGCCAACTCCTCCACGAGCCCACGATCCTTGTCGGCGTCGGTACGGCACGACCGCACATGGTACGTGAGGTTGGTGCGGTCGAACCCGGTGACGATGACGGTGGGGCGCCCCAAGTGGAGCTGCCGCACGATGTCCTCGCGCACATGCGGCGTGGCGGTGGCCGTGAGCGCGATGACGGTGGGGTTGCCCAACTGCTCGCGCACTTCGGCCAGGCGCAGGTAGCTTGGCCGGAAGTCGTGGCCCCACTCGCTGATGCAGTGCGCCTCATCCACGGCGAACAGCGCGACCCCGATGTCACGCAGGCGATCGAGCGTGGACCCGGCGCTGAATCGCTCCGGGGCCACGTACAGCAGCTTGAGATCGCCCGAGCGCGCCTGCGCCATCCGGTCGCTCACCTGGCCGGACGAAAGCGAACTATTGATGAAGGCCGCCGGGATGCCGCGCCGTTCCAGCGCGTCCACCTGGTCCTTCATGAGCGAGATGAGCGGCGAGACGACCAGCGTGAGGCCCGGCAGGATGAGCGCCGGCACCTGATAGCACACCGACTTGCCGCCGCCGGTGGGGAGGATGACCAGCGTCTCCCTGCCGGCCAGCACGCTCGCCACTGCTTGTGCCTGCCCGGCACGGAACGCGGGATACCCGAATCGCGCGCGCAGGGTCGCAAGCGCGACTTCGGATGCCGGTGGCTGGGTCACACGCGCACGCTACGGCCCCGGCCCCGGAAGGCCATCATCAGATGAGGGCGCGGCGCGCCCTTATACCGCACGCGCGAAGTGTCCGCGCGTGAACGCGCTCCCCACGAGATCGCGCACCGCCGAGCGGCCGGACCCCTGACGGCCGGCCAACGCATCGAGCGACTGGCGGTAGCCCGCCACGAGTCCGGCCACGGGATCGCCGGCCACGTTGAACACGGCCCGGTACGAGCGGATGCCCGACTCCCAAAGGCGCGGCAGGAACTCCGAACCCTCCACCGGTCGCGAGTGCAACAGCCGGTTGCGGCACGCCGAGTCGGTCGCCACGGGAAACGCGTACCCGGTAGGGTCGGTGAGTTGCACGTTGGGGTGCTTCTGCACGCACAGGTCGCGACAGGTGGTCGGCTCACGCTCGAAGGCCGCCGAGAGCACGCAGTGCTCGAGCGTCATGCCCTCCGGACGCCCGTACAGGAACACCTCGAATCCATCACCCCGCCATGGCGCCACGAGGTGGCCGATCTCGTCGGTGGTCAGTTCCACCGAGGCGGTGACACGCCGTGCCCCCAGGCGGAAGATCTCGGCCGCGGTGTGGCCGTTCATCACGTTCAAGGCGTAGTCGGCGGTCACGTCGCGGCCGGCGCTCGCGAGTTCGGCCACCAGGCCGAGGTGCCCCGACTGGATCGGCAGTCCCAGGTCCAGCCACTTCTGCAGCCCGCCGCGGTCTTCCGGGCGCACGACGGTCGGCGTGCGCAGGCGCAGCGCGATCCCGCGCCCGGCGAGCGCATCGCGCAACGCCGCCACCCGGGCCCGCGCCGGCGCGGGATGCCGGAGGAACGGGTCGAGCACGATCTCGGTGGCCCCGGCGTCCGCCGCCGACTCGGCATCAGTCAAGTCATATAGCTCGGCGACCAGGCGGAAGCCAGGCTCCGCGTCGGCGGTCGCATCGTGGACGGGACCCGCGGGCCCGGCCACCGCCGAGTCGATGCGCGCCCGACGTTCCGCGTGCGCGGCGTGGCTCGCCCAGTCGCGCCGCCGCATCAATTCGTCCACCGCGCGCTGGCGCAGGTGGTTCAACTCGCTCACCGGCAGGAACAACCCGGCGGAGAGGCCGGCGTCGTCCACCGCGGCGAGGACGAAGGGCGTGTCGCCGAGGCGGCCCAGTTGGTCGCGCAACTGAGGGCGATCGAGGGCGCGCTTGGCCGCCGGCGCGAGCGGGATCTCGCTCTGCACGGTGACCTCGTTGCCCTCGGTGGAGAAACTGGCCTTGAGCGGCGAGCCGGCCGACCCGAACAGGCGCACGTCGAGCCGCTCCTTGTGGGCGCGGACGTGCTCGGGAAGCGCCGCGAACGACGCGCGGGCCTTGGCCAGCAGCGTGCCGTCCGAAGTCCGCAGCACCTTCCACCCGGGTTGCACGTCCACGCGTGCCGCAATCGCCTGTCGGATGGCGCCGCGCGACGAGAGCGTCCGCACGGCGCTCACCGTGCAACCCACCGATGCGCCGCCGAGCCCTTCCGGCGCCTCGAACCCGATCCCGTCGCCCGCCTGGAGTGGCGCCGACACCTCCACCACGATCTCGCCCCGCCCCACCTCGACCACCGTGCCGAGCGGCGCGCCGCGGTTGTCGGGTTGGGTGCGCGTCACGTAGTCGCGGCCGGCCCGTCCGCCGTACATGCCCCCCGTGAACCCGCGACTGAAGATCTGTACCAGCGGTTGGACTTCGGCTTCGGTGGGAAGCACGCGCTCGCCCTGCGCGATGCGATCCAGGAATCCGCGATACGTGCTCGTGACCGTGGCCACGTATTCCGGTTTCTTTTTGCGGCCCTCGATCTTGAGGCAGCCGATGCCCGCCTCGGCGATCTCGGGCAGGTGGTCGTGCGCAGCAAGGTCACGCGCCGAGATCAGGTACCCGCGGTCCAATTCCCGGCCGTCGGCGAGGTCGGTGAGGACGTAATCCTTACGGCACGACTGGGCGCACGAGCCGCGATTGGCGCTCCGCTCGGAGATCATCCCCGACATGTAGCATTGGCCGGAGTACGAGATGCAGAGCGCGCCGTGCACGAACGACTCGAGGCCGAGCTCGGGCACCGCGTCGCGGATGCTGCGGATGTCGTCCAGGGTGTTCTCGCGGGCCAGCACCACGCGGTTCACGCCCAACTCGCGCAGCACGGCGGCGCCGCTGGCGTCGTGCACCGTCATCTGCGTGGAGCCGTGGATCTCGAGCTGCGGATACAGGCGCTGGATGAGGCGGATGGCCCCGATGTCCTGAACGATGGCCGCGTCGATGCCGCGATCGACGGCCTCGCCCAGGAACTCGAGCGCGTCGGCCAACTCGTGCGGCTTGAATAGGATGTTGAACGTCAGGTAGATGCGCCGGCCACGCTCGTGCGCCAGCCGGCAGGCCTGCTCCACCTCGTCCAGCGTGAGCTGGGCGCCCTCATCACGCGCGTTCCACCGCTCGGCCCCGAGGTATACGGAGTCGGCGCCGTTGGCCAGCGCGGCGCGGACGGCGTCGAGCGAGCCCGCGGGGGCGAGCAGTTCGGGAACGGACGGGGCGGGCATGGGCGCAAGTTAGCGGCTCGCGCCCATGGGCTCTACCGGACCCGCGTGGGGGAGCCCGGCCAAGGCGGCCCGGCTCCCCTGGCCGAGGCTACGGCTTGGTGACCGTGAGGTTGGTGACGATACCGTCGGTGTTGTGCGCGAACCGGATACCGTACACGCCGTCGGTGGACTTGAGCTTGCCGGCGGTCACGAGCTGTGACTTGTCGTAGCTGGCCACCACCGTGCCGTTGATCGCGCAGTCGACCTTGTTGCCCTTGACCGACATGGCGATCTCCTGCGTGACCGGCTTGTCCACCCCCGGCGCCTTGTGCACGGCCGCGCTGGCCGCGCCCTCCCGCCCGTTCATCTGGAAGGGGCGCGGCCCGAATCCGCGGACGATGAACATGCCGTTGCCGTACGCCGCGCAATACAGGTACGTGGCCTGGTCGGTGCCCATGTCGTTGCCGGCGATGACGACGCCGTACGGATGCGGGTGGTCGTTGAGGTTCATGAACTTGGGCTCAGTGAAGGTGGCCTTCACCGTGTAGTCCCCGGTTGCCATGTTCGCGGGATTCCAGTACGTGGTGGCAGGACCGGTGGTGACGTGGTAGGTGTCGCCCTCTTTCGCGAACTTCGCATCGTTGAGCGTGCTGCCGCGACGGGCTTCCTGGGGGTCGATCTTTCCCATCCATCCGGGCGCACTGATGCCGCCGCCCGCGACCTTGCGGGACGTTTCGCCCATACCCTGTGCGCTTCCGGCACGCGGCAGGATGGCGATGGCCGTAGCGGCGAGAACACACGTGATGACGCGATTCATTGACTCTCCTCTCGATCGAATGTGATGAACTAAGCCCATATTCGGTGCGCGGCGTTCCAACCGTCCCCCTGGGGTCAGGGGTTGTCTCGCGACGGCTCGGCGCGACGTCCTTCGATGCGGGCCCGGACCCTGGCCGGCAGCAACCGGAGTGCGACGGCCACGGCAATCACGATCATGCCGGCAAGCCGCACGCGCTCGTTGTCCAGGCGGGCGCCGTAGCCCCAGGTCATGATCCCGGCCGCGGCCACGAGGAGCTTGATGAGCGCGAGGCGGTTCATGCCGCGGGGGGAAGCCCCAAGGCGCGGGCTTGCGCGTCGGGCACGTCGAGCACCAGGCGGAGCAGCGCCGTGGAATACACCTTTCCCTGGGCGTCGGTCTTGAGTGACAGCGTGCCGCCCCCGTCCAGCGCGCCGTGCAGCAGAAAGTTCAGCGCGCGCAGGTTGGGCAATTCGAACCGTTCCACGGTCCCGGTGATGATGCCGTGAAAGTGATCGGCCACGCGGTCGCGCGTGAGCTGTTCCACGAGCAACGGGTACCATTCGGGTTTGAGTGCGATGATGCCCACGTTAGCCGTGTCGCCCTTGTCGCCCGAGCGCGCGTGCGCGATGTCGAGGAGTCTGACCCGCATCAGAGCATCTCCACGCTGGTCTGGACCACGGACTTGTCGATGAGTGCGGGCCAGAAGGCCACGATCTCCTCGACTTTGGGCCGGCCGGCGGCGAATCCGGTCACGCTCGGCGGCCCGTTGAGCACCAGCGGCACGATCTCGCGCGTGAACCGGGTCACGGCGGCGCGGCTGTGCGAGCGCACGCCGATGCGGTACTGCACCTCCGGGGCGTCCCTGCCGGCGTCGCCGGCCAGCCGCCCGTGGGTGGCCGAGGCGCCCACGAACTCGCTCAGCACCTGGTCGAACCGGAGGCCAAGGTTGTCCAGGCGCTCGCGGAGCACCCGATCGGCCAGCTGGGCCTTCTCGAGCGCGTCGGGCCAGGCATAGACCAGCGAGCCGACGGCCTTGTACCCGTCGCGGTAGGCGATCGAGACCTTGAGCTTGTCCGTGGCGGGCCGGCCCACGATGCCGAACACTCGCACTCGGTTGTCGCCGGCCTGCTCGAGGTGGATGGAGGAGAAGTCGGCGATCACGTCCGGGGTGATATAGGAGCGCGGGTCGCCCATCTCGTACACGAGCTGTTCCGACACCGACTGGACGTTGATTCGGCCGCCCGTGTGGGGGTGCTTGCTGACCACGAACGTGCCATCGGCCTGGGCTTCCACGATCGGGTAGCCGACGTTGGCCAGGTCGGGAATGGACCGCCAGTCGTACAGGCAGTTGCCCCCCGAGCACTGGGCGCCGCACTCGATGATGTGGCCGGCGATGATGCCGGCCGCCAGCCGGTTCCAGTCGGTATCGGCCCAATCGAACTCGAAGCGCAGCGGCGCCATGGTGAGGGCCGTATCGGTGGATCGTCCGGTGACGACCACGTTCGCCCCGCGGCGCAGCGCTTCGACGATCGGCACCGAGCCGATATATGCATTCGCTGAAAGCACCCGGTCGCGCACGGTGGACAGCGGCTCGCCGGTCTCCATGTGGGCGAGGGCGTGCCCCTGGGCCATCAGGGCGTCGAGCCGCGGCAGCAGGTCGTCGCCGGTGACGACGCCCACGCGGACCTTGTCGGCCACGCCGGCCTGGGCCGCCACGGCGCGAACGGCCGCGGCGCAGGCCGGGGGGTTCACTCCGCCGGCGTTGGCGATCACGCGCACCCCCCGCGCGGCGACGGCGGGGAGTACGCTCTCCATGGCGCCCACGAAATCGCGGGCGTAGCCCATCTCGGGGTCGCGTTCCTTCTGCTTCTGCAGAATGGACATCGTGACCTCGGCCAGGTAATCGAGCATCAGGTAATCCACGGGGCCGCCTTCGACCTGCCGGCGCGGGGCCTCCAGCCAGTCGCCCCAGAACCCCTGCCCCGATGCTACGCGTACGATGCGAGTCATGCGTCGTTGAGATGTGCGGGAAGAACGAAGGCGCCCAGGTGCGGGCCCGGATTCTGGGCCGCGGCGCGGAAGGCCAGGGCGAGGGTGCGGCGGGTGTTCTCGGGGTACACGATGGCATCGACGTAGCCGCGGGCGCCCGCATACTTCGCGTCGAGCTGGTGTTCGTAGTCCTCGCGCATCTCGTCCACGGCGCGCGTCACCTCGCCCGACGCCGATTCACCAGCGGTGCGCGCGGCCTCGAGCGCGGGCCCGTGCACCGCCTGCACCGCCGACTCCCCCTCCATCACGCCCATGCGCCCGGTGGGCCAGCTGAAGATGAAGTCGGGGTCGAACCCCTGGCCGGCCATGGCGTAGTACCCGGCCCCCGAGGCGTGATTGACGGTGAGCACGATCTTGGGCACGCGGGCCGTGGCCATCGCCTCCACGAACCGGGCGCCGGCGCGGATGATCCCCTCCTGCTCGGCATCGGGCCCCACCATGAACCCCGAGACGTCCTGCACGAACAGCAGGGGAATGCGCTGCCGGTCGCAGCGATCGATGAAGTACGCGACCTTGTCGGCGCTCTCGGCGTACACGATACCGCCGAACCGCGGCCGTTCGCCGTCGCGGCCCTTGATGAGCCCGCGCTGATTGGCGATCACTCCCACCGGGATGCCCTCGATACACGCATCGCCGCAGATCATCTCACGCGCCAGGTCACGCTGAAACTCGTCCAGGTGTCCGCCGTCGAGCACGGCGCCCAGCAGCTCGTGCACATCGTACGACATGCGGTGGTCGCCGGGGAGCAGATCGTACAGCGATTCCGGATCGCGGGCCGGAGCCTCGGGCTCCCGCCACACGGGCAGCACGGGGCGCGGGAGCATGGCCACGAGGTCGCGCAGCTTGGCCAGGCCGGCGGCGTCGTGGTCCACGGCGTAGTGGGCCACCCCGCTGACGGCGGTGTGGGTGCCGGCGCCGCCCAGCGTCTCGGCGTCGATCACCTGGCCCGTGGCGCCCTTGACCAGATTGGGGCCGCCGAGACCCATGAACGACGTGCCCTTGACCATCACGATCACGTCGGACAGTGCCGGCAGGTAGGCGCCGCCGGCGATGCAGGGGCCCATCACGGCCGCCAGTTGCGGCACGTGCAGGTAGCGCCGCATTATGGAATTGTAATAGAAGATGCGGCTGGCCCCGTACTGCCCCGGGAACACGCCGCCCTGGTACGGCAGGTTCACGCCGGCCGAATCCACCAGGTAGACGATGGGAATGCGGCAGCGCATGGCGATTTCCTGGGCGCGCAGCATCTTGCGGATGGTCTCCGGCCACCAGGAACCGGCCTTGACGGTGGCATCGTTGGCCACGATCACGGTCTCGCGTCCCTGGACAATGCCGATGCCGGTGACCACGCCGGCTCCCGGCGCCTGGCCGTCGTACTGGTCGTGGGCCACGAGGAGGCCGATCTCGACGAACGCCGTGTCGGGGTCACACAGCTTGGCCACGCGCTCCCGCGCCGTGAGTTTTCCCTGCTTGTGTTGTCGCGCGATCTTGTCGGGCCCGCCGCCCTGGCGAAGATGCTCTTCCAGCGCGCGCAGTTCGTCGCTCAGGGCCCGCAGCCGCGACGTCACGCTTCCTGCCGAGACCGCTCGTCGAACCAGGTCCGGATGTACTCGACGAGCGCGGTCGTCGGCGTTCCCGGACCGAAGAGTTCCCCCACCCCCTGGGCGCGAAGGGTCGCCATGTCTTCCTTGGGAATGATGCCGCCCCCGGTCACCAGGATGTCGTCGCGCCCCTGGGCGCGCAGCAGTTCCTTGACGCGCGGGAACAGCGTCATGTGGGCGCCGCTCAAAATGGACAGGCCGACCACGTCCACGTCTTCCTGAATGGCGGCGTTGGCGATCATCTCGGGGGTCTGGTGCAGACCCGTATAGATCACTTCCATGCCCGCGTCGCGGAGCGCCGCGGCCACCACTTTGGCGCCGCGGTCGTGACCATCCAGACCGGGTTTGGCTACGAGCACGCGGATGGGGCGCATGGCCTGCATGGGTCGAAGGGTAAGACGCGCGCCGTGGAGAACCGGCGCACGCAGTGAAGCTAGCGGGCCCGTCGCCGCCGGGGCAACTCGTGCTTGTGCGCCAGCAGCAGCATCTCCCCCGATCGCCGCGAGAGCGCGCGCGGGCTCCAGCCGTCGAACGCCTGCTCGACGATCAGTCCCTCCCGAGCCATCAGCGCGGCCAGCGCCGTGGGCGTGTATAGCCGGATGCAGTGCTCGCGCTCTCCGGTGCCGCCCGGGCCGTACCAGTGGGTGCCTACGGTGAGCATCCCCGACAACGGGTCGAAGTCCCGCTCCTGCGCCACCAGCGTGCCGTCGCCGGCGCGCCACCAGTCGCGCGACAGGAAGCGCGCCATCACTCCGTCACGGTTGCCGCCGTGCCAGATCAGCGTGCCCCCAGGCTTGAGCACGCGCGCAAACTCGGCGATCGTGCGCGCGTCGTCCCGCGGATCGGCAAAGAATCCAAACGACGTGAAGAGATTGACCACGGCGTCGAACCGCGCCGTCCAGCGCGCCGGCAGCACGCGCATGTCGCCGCGGTGATAGCGAAGCGCGGGGCCGGTGCCGCGCTCGCGGGCCCGGGCGAGCAACTCGCGGGAGTAGTCGAGGCCGTCGACGCGGAAACCCGCCTCGGCCAACAGGTGAGCGTGCCGCCCCTGCCCGCAGGGCACGTCGAGCACGCGTGCGCCGGCCGGAAGGCCGAGCAGTTCGACCACCCGCGCCACGTCGCGGCGCGCGCGTTCGGGGGTGAAGATCGGTTCGTATTCGAGCAGGTACTGCGCGTCGAAATAGTCGCGCCACCACTCACCCGATCCGGCGTTGCGCACGCGGGAGCCGGCCGCGTTCAGAAGAACACCGGTTCCCGATAGGCCCCGAACACGTCCTCCATCGCGGCGCGGATCTCGTACAGCGTGCAGTACGATCGCGCGCATTCGAGGATGAAGGGCATCAGGTTGCGCGTGCCGCGGGCGGCGTCGCGGAGGGCGTCGAGCGCCGCAGTGCACCGGGCCTGGTCTCGCTCGGCCCGCACCCTGGCCATCCGCTCGCCCTGCCGCCGCTCTGCCGCCTCGCCCACCTTGAGCACCGGAATCGTGAGTTCGGGTTCGTCGGTCACGAACTCGTTGACGCCCACCACCACACGCCGGTGCTGCTCGATCTCCCACTGCTGGCGCGCCGCCGACTCGGCGATCTTCCGCTGGAACCACCCCGTCTCGAGTCCCTGGGCCACCCCGCCCACCCGTTCGATCTCGAGGAATAGCGCCTCGGCCTCGCGCTCCAACTGATCGGTCAGCGCTTCCACATAGTAGGAACCGCCCAGCGGGTCCATGACGTTCGGCACGCCGGTTTCGTAGGCCAGCATCTGCTGCGTGCGGAGCGCCACCTGCACCGCCTCTTCGGTGGGCAGGGCGAGTGTCTCGTCCATGGAATTGGTATGGAGCGACTGCGTGCCGCCGAGCACGGCGGCCAGCGCCTGGTACGCCACGCGCACCACGTTGTTCATGGGCTGCTGGGCGGTGAGCGTCACGCCGGCGGTTTGCGAATGGAACCGCATCATCCACGACCGCGGGTCCTTGGCGCCGTACCGCCCCTTCATGTGGCGGGCCCAGATGCGGCGCGCGGCGCGCAGTTTGGCGATCTCCTCGAAGAAATCGTTATGGATGTCCCAGAAGAACGACAGCCGGCGGGCGAAATCGTCCACGCCGAGCCCGCGGGCCACGCCACGCTCCACGTATGTGAAGCCGTCGGCCAGCGTGAATGCCAACTCCTGGGCTGCCGTGGCGCCCGCCTCGCGGATGTGGTAGCCCGAGATCGAGATCGTATTCCATTGCGGCGCGTGCTCGGCTCCCCACTCGAAGCAGTCGACGATGAGCCGCAGGGCCGGCTCGATGGGAAAGCACCACGCGTGCTGCGCCATGTACTCCTTGAGGATGTCGTTCTGGATCGTGCCGCGCAGTTTGTCGGAAGAGACGCCCTGCTTCTCCGCGGCGGCGATGTAGAACGCCCACAGGATGATGGCCGGCCCGTTGATCGTCATGGACGTCGACACTTGATCGAGCGGAATGCCGTCGAACAGCACTTCCATGTCGGCCAGGCTCGAGATGGCCACGCCCGTCTTGCCGACCTCGCCCAGCGAACGCGCGTGGTCGGAGTCGTAGCCCATGAGCGTGGGAAAGTCGAACGCGGTGGACAACCCCGTCTGCCCTTGCTCGAGCAGAAACTTGAAGCGCGTGTTGGTGTCTTCGGCACTGCCGAAGCCCGCGAACTGCCGCATCGTCCACAGCCGGCCGCGGTACCCGGTGGGATGGATGCCGCGCGTGAACGGGAACGATCCCGGAACCCCGAGGTCGCTCTCCCGGTCGCCCGCCACGTCGAGAGGCGTGTAGAGCGGCGCCACCTCCGCCCCCGAATTCCCGAACGCCAACTCGCGCTTCTCGCCGCGCTCGTACCGGGCGCGCCACGCCGCCACTTCGGCGCGAAGCCGCTCCAATTCGGCCCGTTGTTCGGCGACCGTTTGCGAAAGCTCCCGGGTGGACGTCATGGCGTCACCTGCGTCAGAAGGGTTCCACTACGCGCCAGCAGCGCGTCGGCGATGGCGAACGGATTGGTGCGGCCGGCCTCGAGCGAGGGCAACTGCTCGTCGAGCCACGCGTTGGTCGCGGCATCCTGCCACAGCCGGCCGCGGACGCGCGACTCCACGACGTGCATGACCCGGTCCCGGAGCCGGCGGCGGCGGCGCAGCCGCAACTCGCCGCTGACCTCAAGATAATGAAAGTGGCGGTTCAGCGCGTCGAGCAGGTCGCTGGTCCCCTCATCGCGTACGGCCACCGACCGCAAGACGGGGGGCGTCCACTGCTCGGCGTCCGGCGCACGCGCCGCCTCCCGCGCCAGGCGAGCCGGATTCATGCGCGACAGGTCCACCCCATGGTGCGCCGGCACGTGCTTCATCGTGCTGCCGGCACGGAGCCCGAGCATCAACTCCAACTCGTTGCGCAGGCGGTCGGCCCCGGGCCGGTCGGCCTTGTTCACCACGAACACGTCGGCGATCTCCATCAGTCCGGCCTTGAGCGTCTGGATCGAATCGCCTGACTCGGGCACGAGCACGACCACACTGGAATCCGCGATGCCCGAGATGTCGAGTTCGCTCTGCCCCACCCCGACGGTCTCGATGAGAATGCGATCGACGCCGAACGCGTCGAGCACGTCGGCCACTTCGCTGGTCGTGGCGGCGAGCCCACCCAGCGAACCGCGTGTGGCCATGGACCGGATGAACACGCCGGCATCGAGCGCCACCGACTCCATGCGAATGCGATCGCCGAGCAGCGCGCCGCCGGTGAACGGCGATGTGGGGTCCACCGCGATGACGCCCACGGAAAGTCCCTCGGCGCGGTAGGCGCGGACGATCTGCGCGGTGAGCGTGCTCTTTCCGGCGCCCGGTGGGCCGGTGAGCCCGATGCGGCGGGCCCGACCGAGTCGGGACTGCCACATGGCGAGCAGATGGTCAAAGCCGGCCCGGTGGTTCTCGACGATGCTCACCGCGCGGGCGAGCGCCGCGGGGCGTCCCTCGACGAAGTCGCGCAGCAGTTGATCGTGAGCGGCCAAGGGTGCAGAAGCGGTCATGCGGAAGCCGGGGCTGGTTCGTCGTGCTCGTCGCGAATTTCGCCGACGAGTTCTTCCAACAGATCCTCCAGGGTCACGATGCCGATCGTGTGGTTCTCCTTGTCCTGGACGATGGCAAGGTGCCGATGGTCTCGGAGCATTTCAAACAGTAGCGTGCTGCAGAGCGTCCCGGGGGTCGTGCGGGCCACTGGGCGTGGGGCGGCCAGGGCCGCCTCGGCACCGCGCAGCAGGTCGAACGCGTGCAGCATTCCGGTGACGCGGTCGAGCGATCCATGGTACACCGGGACGCGGCTGTACGCCGTCCGGGCGACCTGCTCCGCCGCCTCGTGCGCGTCGGCCGCGTCGGACACCGCGAACACCTGGTCGCGCGGCGTCATCACGTCGCGCACGATCTTGTCACCGAACTCCACGACGCTCATGATGATGGCGGCATCGTCTTTCGCGGTCACTCCCTCGAGTTCGCTTTCTCGCAGCAACTGTTGGATCGCGGCCCGCTCGGCTACCGGCCCGGAGGCCGGGCTGCGCGCCCGGGCCCCACGCACCACGCGCGACGCCCACAGAATGGGCGCGGCCACCTGCTCCGCCACCCGGAGCACGGGCAGCGTCCATGGGACGAGCCGGGCGGTCCAGTGGCGCGCCACCGCGCGGGCGAGGAGTTGGGCTAGGAGCACGACTACCGCCGCGCAGCCGGCGAGCGCGAGGGCCACCTGCGACGCCGATTCGGAGAGGTGCGACGCCAATTCGGCACCGGCCGCGGCGAGCACCAGCCCCACGGCCACCGAGGCGGCGGCGACCAGCCGCTGCGGCCGGTTGATCGACGCGACCACGGCCGAGGCGCCCCGCAGTCCGCGCTCTGCCCAGTGCCGCAGCCAGATGCGGCTCAGGAGGCGCACCACGGTGGCGCCGGCCACGAGCCACGCAATGGCGACCGCGGCGAGCAGGACCACCAGCCCGTCGGTCACTCGGCCTCCTCGTGCGCCACCGACGGGTGCGGTCGGCGCTCGAAGTACACACGCTCGATGCGCCGGTGCCGCACCCGCTCGACGACGACCTTGAACTCGCCGATCGTGGTGGAATCTCCCGCGCGCGGCACGCGCCCGAACGCGTCGTACACCAGCCCGCCGACCGTCGTCAGGTCCTCGCGCTCGAGCGACGCGCCGAGCGCGTCGGACAGATCGCTCAACGGCACCTTGCCCAACACCCAGAACCGGTCGGCCCCCTCGCGCTCGATGTCGGGCTCCTCGACATCGCGTTCGTCGCGGATCTCGCCCACGATCTCTTCGAGTACGTCCTCGATGGTCACCAGCCCCGCCGTGCCGCCGAATTCGTCGACGACGATCGCCATGTGCGTGCCACTCTTGCGAAATTCGCGCAGTTGCCGGTCGATCGATTTGGAGCTGGGAATGAAGGTGGCGGGGCGGACCAGCGTTTCCCATCCACCCGGCGGCTCACCGTCTTCGAGCGCCCAGAGCAGGAGGTCCTTCGCGTACAGGACACCCGCCACGTTGTCCAGCGTCTCACGGTACACCGGAAGCCGCGCGTGCTCTGAGCTGCGCACGCGGTCCAGCACCTCCGACCACGGGGTGCCGGCCTCCACACCCACGATGTCCACGCGCGGCACCATGATCTCGTCCACGTCGGTGCGGGCGAGCGCGAAGGCGCGGTTGAGCAGCGTGGCCTCACCCACCGTGACGTCGGCCTCGGCCTCGAGCACTTCGCGCAGGCGCCCCGCCGATGCTTCGCGCTCCGCCTCGGGATCGCCCGACGCCGGCATCACGCGGCCGAACCCCGCCTCGATGGCCGTGCCCACGCGCACCACCGGGCGCAGCAGTGCCGACAAGAGCGCGGTTACCGGGCGCATGCGCGCCGCCGTGGCGAGCCCCCTGGTCGAGGCGGCCGCACGGATGGCGGCATCCATCACGAGCACGCCGGCGACGAGCGCGAGCACGACCAACCAACTCAGCGCGGGCGCCGCATCGAGCCCGCGCAGCACGCCGCGTCCCACGCCGGCGCCGAGGGCCAGATAGGCCAGCACCCGCGTCATAGCGAGCGCACGGTGCGCGTCGTCAGCGCCCGGAACGGCTCGGCACTCGGGCGCCGCCAGCGCGCCGTCGGCGGCCGCCGTGACGGCGGCGAGCGCGGCCCCGCCTGCCGCGACGACCCAGGCGGCCATGCTCATGCGCGGCCAGCTCGGAGCACGCGTTTCACGAGCCGTTCCTGGCGCCGCCACATATCGGAGGTGACGCGCGACTCGTCCTCGGGGTGGTCGAACCCGAGCACGTGCAGCGTACCGTGCACGACCAACCGCACCAACTCCTCGCGCACGGGAATGGCCCGCGTCCTGGCCGACCGCCGGGCCGCGTCCACCCCGATGTAGACGTCGCCCATGACGGCGCCGTCCGTGCCTGCCTGTGCAAAGCCGAACGCGATGACGTCGGTGGCCCCACGGCGGCCCAGGTGCCGCCGGTTGAGGCGGGCGATCGTCCGGTCGTTCACGAACGTCACCGACACGACGGCACGGCGCACGCGCGCCGAGCGCAGCACGGCACGCACGGCGTTCGCGGCCAGCGACCGCGAGATCGCGAGGCGACCCGATTCCACGGCGACGTCGACTACCGTGTTCACGGCGCGGCGAACCCGGCCCCGATGCCGCCACTGGACACCGGGTAGTCGATGCGGGCATGGTGCACGCCGGAGAGCACACGCGCGAACTCGTCCTTGACGAGCTCCAACTGCTGCAGGGTGAGCGGCGCGGCACCCAACTGTCCCTGGTCAATCCTCAGGCGCACCATGTGCTCCACCACCTCGCGAATTCGCGGCGGCGTGGGTTCGTTGAGCACCCGCACGGCCGCTTCCGCGCCGTCGGCCAATAGGACGATCGCCGATTCGGCACTCTGTGGGATGGGGCCTGTGTACCGGAAGTCTTCGAGTCGAACGGGGCCGCCCTGCGCCCGTGCCCGCTCCAGGAAATACGCGATAGTAGCCGTACCGTGGTGCTCGGCGATGAAGGTCCGCAGCACCTGCGGCACGCCGTACTCCTCGGCGAGTTGCAGCCCTTCACGAACGTGGTTGCGGATGATCTGCGCACTCTGCAACGGCGTGAGTTGGTCGTGCGGATTGCGTCCCTTGGCCTGGTTCTCCACGAAGTACTGCGGCTTGACGAGTTTGCCGATATCGTGGTAATAGGCGCCCACTCGAGCCAGGAGCGCGTGGGCGCCCACGGCGCGGCACCCCGACTCCGCCAGATTGGCGATCTGTATCGAATGCGCGAACGTGCCCGGGGCCTCCACACTCAGCCGCTGCATGAGCGGCCGGTTGAGGTCGGACCATTCCAGCAACGTCAGATCCGTCTCGATGCCGGTGTACCGCTCCGCCAGCGGCAGCAGGAGCAGCGCCGCCACAACGCTGATCACGGCGTTGAGCGTGCCGAACCCGGATGAGGCCAGGATGCTGGCGCCCGGCAGGTCGCGCGAGAGCCCCACGGCGACGGCAGCCGCACTGTAGGCCGCGGCGATGACCAGGATCCACCAGTACGTCTGCTGCCGGGTGCGCACGGCGCGTACGCTGTACGCCGCCGCGGCGCCGCCGATGATGTTGAGATAGAGCGCGTTGGTGCCGCGGAACACGGCCTGTCCACCCAGCAGCGCGGCGAGGAGGACGGCCACGATCATCGCGATCCGCCGGTCGAACAGCGCGCTGATCACGACGGCCGCGATGCCGACTGGAATCATCTCCGGGTTCAACGGGTGCAGGTGCGCGACCAGCGCGCCGCCGCCCAGCACGAGCGCCGTCACGCACGCCATCACGACCAACGCCCGCCATGAGGCGTACAGTCGCGGCCTGAAGATCAGCACCGTGATGCCAAGCAGGGCGACGATGAGCGCGTCGAACAACAACGCCCCGGCAGCGCGACGCAACCCGGACACCGTGGCGCGCCGCTCGTCCATCGCCCGGTGGAGCGCCCGTAGCTTCTCATGCTGCTCCGTTCCCACCACTTCATTGGCCCCGACGATCTTCTCCCCCGCCCGCACATCGAAGTCGCTCACGGGGACCGACCGCCGGAGCTGGTTGCGCCGCATCTCGGTGACGGCCGAATCGCCGACGATTGTCGGGCGAAAGAAGGCGTGCAGGATCCGGTCGTATGCCGAACGGCCCGCCGCTCCACCCGTCTCCGGCCGCAGTGCCTGAGCCTGCGCCACGAACTCGTCGCGGGTGCGCAGACTGTCCGACGGCTCGGAGTGTTCCGACGCCCCTCGGCGCACCACCACTTCGCCGCTCACCCCATCGAGGGAGCCGGCGGCGGCCACGCCGGCCGTCAGCCAGCGCCGGTACGCCTGGGCCACCGCGTCGATCACCCGCCCGCGCCGGTCACGGTCGCCGAGATATGCGACCTCGGCGCGCGTCAGGTTCACGCCGAACGCCCCCGCCGCGGCCTGCACCGCGGCCGTATCGCGTGCGTGGTGCGCGTACGCCGAGTCGAGGGCGGCGGCAAAGGCACCCAGTTGCTGCTGCGTCGAGTCCAGGGCCGAGGGAACGAACGCGTACACCGGGTCGACGGTCCGGGCCAGGGCCTCCTGCTGGCGAGACAACTCGGCGCTGTCCTTGAGCACCCGGAACGAGAACGGCGCGATCACGTTGTCGCTGGCCACCGATCCCACTTCATAGATGGGGAAGTTGGCCGCCGGCACCGCGGGAAAGAGGGCGTAGGTGAGCAGGGTGAGTGCCACCGCCAACGCCACGCGCGGCCCCTGCCGCACCACCTCGCCGGTTCGGGGAGATGGCTCGTTGCCGGACCGATCGGGCTCGTCGCGCGCCGTCACCGCGGCCTCAGCGGGCCACGTCCGACGCGTACGCCCGAATGATCTGCCGCACCAGGCGGTGTCGCACCACGTCGTTCTCGTCGAAGTACTGGAAGGCGATGCCCTCGATGCCGGCGAGGATCCGCTCCACCTGCAGCAGGCCGGACTCCTCGCGCTTCGGCAGATCCACCTGCGTCTTATCGCCGGTGATCACGACTTTGGAGTTCACGCCCAGCCGGGTCAGAAACATCTTCATCTGCATCGAAGTCGCGTTCTGTGCCTCGTCGAGGATCACGAACGCGTCGGCCAGCGTGCGCCCGCGCATGAACGCCAGCGGCGCGATCTCGATGACCCGCGTCTCCAGTGCCTTCTGCACGCGGTCGAACGGCATCATCTCGTCCAGCGCGTCGTACAACGGCCGCAGATACGGATCGACCTTGGCCTGCATATCGCCGGGCAGGAACCCGAGCGATTCGCCCGCCTCCACCGCCGGCCGCGCGAGCACGATGCGCCGCACCCGCTTGCGGGTGAGCGCGTCCACGGCGGCCGCCACCGCAAGGTATGTCTTGCCGGTGCCCGCGGGCCCGATGCCGACCACGATGTCCTGCTCGGCGATCTTGGCCAAGTACTCGGCCTGCCCTGGCGTCTTGGCCTGCACGAGCTTGCGGACGCCGGGCAGCGCGATGTGCGGCGCGGACGGCGGAGCGCCGTTCGCCGAGCCTTCCGCCTGTTCGGCCACGTCCTCGGGCGCCAGTTCCGATAGGCGCAGCACGTCGTCGGCCGACAGGGTGAGCCGCTGCCGTGCCACGTCCACCATGCGCTGGCCCACGGGCGCTGCGCGCGCCACCAGCTCCTCCGGTCCGGTGATCGACAGGGCCTCGCCCCGCAGCGCGACGCGAACGCCGAACAGCCGCGACAGCTCCACCAGGTTCACGTCGTTGACGCCGGCCAGCGTGAGGAGGTCGGCGCCCTCGGTGGAGATGCGGCGGGTGGTGGCCGCGGAATCCGTCATGGGGTGCGCCCTCCGGCGCCGCCCCCACCGGTCACCGCGATGTGGAGGTCGCGCAGTTCCTCGGGCGGCACCGGCGCCGGCGCGCCCTCGAACAGCGCACGGGCCGCGGTGGTCTTCGGAAAGGCGATCACATCACGCAGTGAATTCGCGCCGGCCAGCATCATCGCAATACGGTCCATGCCGAGCGCGATGCCGCCATGCGGCGGCGCGCCGGCGCGCAGCCCTTCGAGCAGGAACCCGAACCGCGCCTGCGCCGTGGCCTCGTCGATCCCGAGCAGCGAGAACACGCGGCTCTGTAGCGCCGGGTCGGCGATGCGGATGCTCCCACCGCCCAGTTCCGTGCCGTTGAACACCACGTCGTACGCTGCGGCACGCACGGTTTCGGGCGCCGTGTCGAGCTTGGGCACGTCCTCGGCGCGCGGCGCGGTGAACGGGTGGTGCACGGATGCCAGCTGCCCGGTGGCGGGGTCGCGATCGAACATCGGGAAGTCCGTCACCCACAGAAACGCGTGCGCGTCCGCGGGCACGAGCCCGAGCCGGTGGGCAACATTCTGCCGCACGCGGTCGAGCGCCGGATTGGCCACGCGATCGTGCGCCGCCACGTAGAGCCCCAGTGCGCCCTCGACCAGTTGCAGCCGTTCAGCGGCTCCCTCGGCGAGGAACTTCGCGGCCGGCCCTTCGAGCTTGCCATTGACGCGCTTGAGCCGCAGGAGCCCCATGGCGCCGGCGGACCTGGCTTCGGCTTCCACCTCGTCGAGCTGCTTGCGCGACAGCGCGGCGCCGCCCGGCACCACGAGCCCCCGTACCCGGCCCCCCTCGGCGAGCGCCGAACGCGTGATGCCGAATTCCGTGCCGCGGAATACGTCGCTCACGTCGGCGATCTCCAGGCCGTACCGGAGGTCGGGGCGGTCGCAGCCGTAGCGCTCCATGGCGTCGGTGTAGGTCATGCGCGGGAACGGCGTCGACACGGCGTAGCCGGCTTCGGCCCACAGCGCGGCGACCATCCCCTCGGTGAGGGCGACGATGTCCTCGACGCCGATGAACGATGCCTCGATGTCGATCTGCGTGAACTCCGGCTGGCGGTCGGCCCGCAGATCCTCGTCGCGGAAGCACCGGGCCACCTGGAAGTACCGGTCGTATCCCGCGACCATTAGCAATTGTTTATAAATCTGCGGCGACTGCGGCAGCGCGTAGAACTCGCCCTCGTGGATCCGGCTGGGCACGAGGTAGTCCCGCGCCCCTTCGGGCGTGGGTTTGGTGAGAATCGGCGTCTCGATCTCGAGAAATCCGCGGTCGCTCAGGTACCGGCGAGTGGCCTGCGTGAGCCGGTGCCGCAGCACCAGATTCTGCTGCAGCTCGGCGCGCCGCAAATCGAGGTACCGGTGGCGAAGGCGGAGATCCTCGGCCGGCAGGTTCTCACCCTTGGCGCGGGCCACCGGAATGGCGGGCACCGCCGCCGGGCCCACCACGGTGAGTGACGTGACGTGCACCTCCACCTCGCCCGTGGCGAGATCGGCGTTGTGCATCGTGGCCGGTCGCCGCACCACCTCGCCTTCCATGAGGACCACCGTCTCGTTGCCGAGCCCGGCGGCACGGTCGCACACGTCCTTGGGCGTGCGCTGTGGGTCGAACGAGGTCTGGACGATGCCGCTCAGATCGCGCAGATCCACGAACACCAGGCCGCCGAGGTTGCGGGCGCGGTGCACCCAGCCGCCCAGACGGACACGTTGCCCCACGTGGGTCGCCCGCAGGCTCCCGCAGCGGTGGGTCCTCAGAGTTGTCGAGAAGTCGGTTTGCATTGATGAGTGAGCAATGGGCGGCCGGTCAACGCGGCCCGAAGCGGCGTGAGACGCTGGCGCCGGGCGGCCTCATCGGCTTGCCCGGCGCCGGGGGCAGAACGCGCCAACCGACCCGGAGATCATCGGCCGGGTCGGCGCTGAAAGGCGGCTGCCGGAATTCGTCTCATCCAACCCTGTATCATAATGCCGGAACGCGACTTAGGGTAGTTCATCGCTTGACTCAGCGCGGCGGGCCCGGCTAGGTTAAGTGCATGCGCCACTTGCTTTTTGCCGCGCTCATCTGCGGCGTCATGGCAACGCCGTCGAGCGCCCAGCAAGTCCCGGCGCGCGATCTGCTCGACTTCCCAATCGGTTCCATTGCGGAACCGGCCGCAATCTCCTCCTTGCTCTCGAGCGGGGTGTGGAACCCAGCGGCCGTGCGCCTCCCGACGGGCGAGGCTGTGCAGATCGGCATCCTGGCGCTCAACTCTCCCATCGAACAGGGAGTCTCGGCCCAACTCGCCGTGGCCACGATGAGGCTCCCGGGTTCCACGCTCCTCACGGCCTCCCTGCTCCGCGCCACGGTAACCGACCTCGTGCGCACGCAGACCGATCCGCAAAGCGTGGGTTCGGAGATTCCGTACGGCACAACGCTGTTCTCGGCAGGATTGTCACGCCGCGTCGGCCGACTCACCGCGGGATTCGCCACGCGCGTGCGCACGGGTACGGCCGACTACATTCAGCGCACTTCGCTCTCGCTCGACGGCGGGGTGCTGCTGGATAGCGCCTTCCACACCCCGATCCGGCTCGCCGCTTCCACGTTCCTGCTCGGTGCCTCGCCGACGCGGGAGCGAGCGACACTGCTGGGCGCGGTCGAGGTGCCGGTGTACCATCGCGGATCGGCGCTCGAAGTGCGCAGCGGGCTCGCGGTCTCGGCCACCGAGTATCGGGGTAACGAGAAGTATCTGTACGCGGCGTTGCGGTATCTCGGGCTCGAGGCGCGCGGTGGACTGGCCCGCACGCGGGCCTTCGGCTTCGACTCCGATCATCTGCGCCTGGGACTCGATCTGCACTACGCCCGATACGTCGTGGGAATCGCCCGCGAGGATGAGGGGGCCGGCCTGGGCGCCGTCTATCAATTCATGCTGACGTCGGCATTCCCATGAGCGATCGCGAAAACCTACTGGATCTCACGCCGGCACAGGCGTTGGAGCGGCTGACGGAGTTCATGCGCCAGGAAGGGCTGCCGGCGTACCGCGCCAAGCAGGTGGTGCGCCACCTCTGGGTGGCGCCGGCGGCCGATTTCGCCAACATGACGGACCTCCCCGGGGCGCTGCGCGAGCGCCTGGCCGAACGGTTCGTTCTCCCGCGGCTCACCATTCTGGCGCGTCAGAAGTCGGCCGACGGCACGGAGAAGTTCCTCTTCCAGCTGGCCGATGGCGAAGCCATCGAGACGGTCGCCATTCCCGAGGGCCGCCGCCTCACGCTGTGCATCTCGTCGCAGGCGGGGTGCGCGCTGCAGTGCGCCTTCTGCGCCACCGGCGCGATGGGGTTCTCCCGCAATCTCGCCCCGCATGAGATCGCCGGTCAGGTGCGCGAGATGCGCCTGCTCGATCCGCCCATCGCGGTGACGAACGTGGTGTTCATGGGGATGGGGGAGCCACTCATGAACTGGAAGGCGGTGGACTCCGCGCTCACGCTTCTCAACGACCCGCAGGGCCTCGGCATCGGAGCGCGCCACATCACGGTCTCCACCGTGGGCATCCTGCCCGGCATCGTCGCCCTGGGTAAGCGTCCGGAGCAGTTCAGGCTGGCGATCTCGATCCACGCGCCCAGCGATTCGCTGCGGCGCGACCTGATGCCGATCAACACGAAGTATCCGCTGGCCGATGTGATCGAGGCGGCCAAGGTGTTCGACCGGCGCGTCACGTTCGAATACGTGATGCTGGGGGGCGTGAACGATGCCGAAGAGCACGCGCTGAACCTCGCGGCCCTGGCCCTCGAATGCCGGGCGTTCGTCAACCTGATTCCCCTGCACCCCGGAGGGGCGCGTGGGTTCGTACCCAGTTCGCGCCAACGGATGGCAGCTTTCGAGCGCGAGCTGCGAGCGCAGGGCGTCGAGGTGGCGGTGCGCCGGAGCCGCGGGGTGGACATCGCCGCGGCGTGCGGTCAGCTACGGACGGAGCGGCTCGGCCGGCGGCCGCCACGTACGCCCAAGCAGCACGGTGACGTCCACATAGACGGTTGAGTCGGGGCGCGTTTGGACGCGCGCGCCGCCCAGCGCCGCCGCGACGCGGCGCGCCCAATCCGGATGGTTCGATCGGTCGAGCACGAGCGTGCTGTCGCGCCTGTCGCTCGAGGTGCCGATCAGCACGACGTCGAACCCCTTCGCCCGAAGCGCGAAGGTGGCGCGCCTGGCGAGGCCCCGCCTGGTGGTGCTGTTGATGACCTCCACCCGCACGCGCTCACGGGCCGGAGCGGTCAGGTCGGGTGGCTCCGTGGTGGCCAGCGTGGCGTGGGCGCGCGCCCACCAGTACCATGCGCCGCCGGCCATCAACAGCGCCGCGGCGAGTCCGACGATGAGCGGTCCCCGCTTCATTGCAGCGAGTTCCAGAGCGCGATGGTGTCCGGGTAGACCGGATGACCCTCGCGCAACGCCCATTCGATCCGCGCGCGGACAACCTGGCGGAACACGCCGTCGAAATCATGGGCAACCTGGGCGGCCAGAAAGGCGCGGTCGGTGCGCGCGAATTTGCGGCCGGGTTCGAGGAAGTCAGCCATGTAGAGCGCGCGCCCGGTGCGCGCCCAACCGGCATGTCCGACCGTATGGTAGCGAATGGCGTCCAGCAAATCGGTGCGGCGTTCGCCCTCCCGTTCGAGCACGGCGGCCGCCGCGGGGCCGTGCAGCATCGTGGCGCGGCCCGTGGCATCGCCGGTGAGGGCGCGTAGCGTCGATTCGGCCGCGTCGCGCAGGGCGTCGTGCCACCGGCCGGCGTCGCGCCAGTCGACCGCTTCGGGGGCGGGAACGCCGAGCCCAGCGGCCCATGCAGCGAGCAACGCCGTGACGCGGGCGATGTGACCCCGTCGGGCCTCACCCACTTCCGCCCATGCGGGCAGCACGAGCCCGGCCTCCGCGTCAGCCATCGACCGCTTGCCGGAGCAGGGCCAGTTCCCGTTGCCAGAATTCACGGTCACGCAACCCTGGGTGAGGCAGTGTGAGTCGTTCGTCGGCGACCGTGTGGTGGCCGAACGCGACGATGTCGAGGTCGAGCGTCCGCGGCCCCCAGCGAGCCGTGCGCTCGCGGCCGCCGTCGCGCTCGATGCCGTGGAGCGCGTCGAGCAGTTCGTGCGGCGTGAGGGTGGTGTCGATGGCGAGCATCTGGTTGAGATAGGGGCCCTGGCCCGGCGGTCCGAACGGCGGCGTCTCCTCCACCGGCGTTTCGGCCGTCACCCGGGTGCCCGGGAGTTTCCGGAGCGCTTGGCGCGCCGCGGCCAACGCGGCGTGGCGGTCTCCCAGGTTCGAGCCGAGCGCGATGAACGCCACCTCACCCATCGATCGGGCGCGCGATGGCGACTTCGACGTAGTCGAGCGGCGCGCCGAGCGGCACGTGGGGCTTGCGCACGCGGACCTCGACGCGAGCCACCCCGTCCACGGCGAGCGCTCCGGCCGCCACGCGCTCGGCGATCTGTTCGAGGAACTCGCGCGGCGACTCCGCGACGGCATTTCGGGCGGCATCATGCAGCCCGCGGTAGTCCACCACGTCGGCATCACCGGGCGCGACCCACGCGCTGAGGTCCACCTCCAGCGGTTGCGGATGCTGCTGTTCGTGGGGAAGGATGCCCACGGTGAGGTGGAAGCGCATCCCGCGCAGCGTGATGCGGTCGTGGCCCGGCAGCTCGTTCATGTGACGCTCGTGATGCGGTGGGTGAGTTCGCTCAGGTAGACGGTTACACCGCGCAGTTCCTGGATGGCGCCTTCCAACTCGCGGAGCGCGACGGCCTGGTCCTTGGCCGACGAGATCACGTTCTCGGCGCCCGTGCGATTGCGTTGGGAAATGACGGCGATGCGGGCCACGCGCTCGCGCAGCCTGCCGAACTCGAGTTCCTGGTCGCGCGACGTGCGGGCGATGCGCTGGGCGCCGCCCGCCGCGGCGGCGGTGGCGGTGACGATGAGGTCGAGCGCCGACCGGGCCGACTCGGACAGCGACTCGGCGTCGCTGACGATGGCCTGGCCGCGTCCCATCTGGAGCGCGACGCGGCGCATCTGTTCCTCGAATCCCATGAGCACGTCACTGGCGTCGTCGGCGGCGCGAGCGCTCTGCTCGGCGAGCTTGTGGACCTCGTCGGCGACGACCGCAAACCCCTGGCCGTGTTCGCCGGCCCGGGCCGCCTCGATGGCGGCGTTGAGTGCCAGCAGGTTGGTCTGGTCGGCCAGCGATCGGATGACAGATATGAATTCAGTTATACGCCTGGTGGCCTGGGCGAGCACCTCCACCTGGCTCGCGCTCTCGCCCACGAACCCCTTGGCGTTCACCAGACGCTCGATGGCGGTGGCGATCGTGAACCGGTGCTCACCGGCGATCTCGGTGGCCCGTTGACTCGCCTCGGCCGCGTCGTTGCCGTCGCGCACCACCCCGGCCGTGGCTTCGTGGAGCGCCGTCGTCGCGTCGAGGCTGCGGTCGATCTGTTCGTTCTCCTCCACCACGCCCCGACCCATGTCGGCGATCGTCTTGGCCACGGTCTCGCCGCCGGCGCGCAGCGCGCGGGCCGACTCGGTAAGCGTGTCGAGCTGGGAACTCACGCGCGTCATCGCGTCAAGCAGCGGCTGCCGGAGGTCGTGAATGTGCAACGTGGTGGCGAGCTGGTTGGCGAACCGCCGGATGAGCCCGACCTCCTTGAGGGAGTAGGCGTTGCGTTTGTGGTGGGCCAGTTCGAGCAGCCCGACGTTGTGGTCGCCGAACCGCAGCGGGATCACGGCGATGCTCTCCACGTCGGTCGGCGGCGCATCGAGGCGCGGATCGTGGGGCGCGTCGGCCACGATCACGGGCTGCCCGCTGCCCAGGGCGTCGCGGCGCAGCCGCTCCGTGGCCCCCGCCGGCAACGCCCCGCGCCCGTCGACACCGCCGTCGTGGCTCCATACCAACGACAGCTGGCCGTTCTGCAGCCGGAAAATGGTGAACGTCCGCCAGTCCACGAGCCGGTGGGCGAGCGCTTCGATGCGCCGAAACGCGTCGGACAACCCCACATCGGAAGAGACGATCTGCTCCATCGCGAGGATCTTGTTCAGCTCCTCGGCCGCCACGGATTCCTCGAGAATGCGCTTGAGGAGGAGGCCCGCGAGCCCCAGCACGACGCCGATCAGCACCCAGCCCGCGGGCCCGAATTCGCTGACCGTGACGAGGATGACGGCGACGGCGATCGCCCCCGCCCCGAACCCGATCACCTCGTACCGCAGGATCAACGACTTCTCTTCCTCGAGCAGCTTGTCGCGGAAGACGAGCGTGAAATAGAGCAGCGCGCGGCTGG
>DATLUQ010000024.1 GCA_035533015.1 Gemmatimonadaceae bacterium
CGCCGCGCACGTACGGCAGCACGTAGTACAGCATGCCGTCGGCGTCGCCCGAGTCGATGAGCGTGAGGATGTGCGGGTGATCCAGGCGCGCCGAGATCTTGATCTCGGTGAGGAACCGTTCGGCGCCGAGCACCGCGCCCAATTCTGGGCGCAGCACCTTGAGCGCTACCTGGCGCTCGAGCTTCCGGTCGTGGGCCAGGTACACCACGGCCATACCGCCGGCGCCGATTTCGCGCTCGATGACATAGCGGTCGCTGAGGGCGGCGGTGAGATGCGGGGTTTCGGGCACGGGCTAAACTGCGCTCGTCGGGGTCCGAGCGCCAGAGGGAGGCCGGCGCAGAGGAAGGCCGGCGCGCGCCCTGCCCGCCGCGTGATCCCGAGGCGCCAGGCACGGCGTGGCCGGGCCCGCGCCGCCCGGTATCTTTGGGCATGACCAAATCGCCGTCCGCACCACCCGCCGCCGTTCCGCCGGGCCGCCGGCCCGCCAGCCGCGGCCCGCGCGAATGGGCCCGCGCGTTCACCGGCTTCTACCCGCCGCTCGCCGAGGAGATGGCGCAGCTCGATCCGATCGCGCGCTTTCTCTACTCGGCGCGCAGCGTGATCCTCGTGATCTCGTTCCAGGCGGCGCTGCTGGCGGGCCTGCTGGCGCTCACCGACCGCCGCTTCGCCGTCGTGCCGTTCCTGCTCGTGCTGGTGGGATACGTCGTGCTCCACGCCATCAGCAATCTCTCAAACGACTACTTCGGGGCGCGGCGCGGGCACGACACCGCCGATTCGCCGCGCCGGCGCTACACCGTGCATCCGCTGCTGAGCGGCGCCGTGAGTTCGCGGCTGCTCGTGTCGGGGCTGGCGGTGCTGGTCGCGATCGCCGCCGCCATCGGCGTGTACTTCATCGCGCTGCGCGGCCTCCCGGCGGTGCTGCTCGTGGCGGCGGGCGCCCTGCTCCTCTGGGCGTACGACGCCGCGCCGCGCGCGCTCAAGGAGCTGGGGCTCGGCGAGCTCGCCGCGTTCGTCGTGTGGGGTCCGCTGATGGTGGCCGGCGGCTACTACGTGATTGCCGGCCAGGCGTCGAACGCGGCGCTGCTGGCATCGGTGCCCTACGGGTTGGGCGTGATGTCCATTCTCGTGGGCAAGCACATCGACCAGCGGCAATTCGACGCGAGCAAGCATCAGCGCACGCTGCCGGTGGTGCTGGGCGAGCGGTGGGCGCGGCGGCTGAACCGCGCGTCGGTGATCGCGATGTACGTGATCGTCGTGGGGGGCGTGGCGATGGGCGCGCTCACCCCGTTCGCGCTGCTGGTGCTGTTCGCCGCGCCGCGCGCGGTGCGCGCCGTGCGCGTCATGTCGGCCCCGGCGCCGAGCGAGCCGCCGGCGGGGTACGTGGGCTGGCCGCTCTGGTACCATCGCGTGTGCCTGGTGCACAACCGCCTGTTCGGGTGGCTGTACGTGGCGGGTTTGGCGCTGGGCGCGCTCGCGCCGGCCGTACGGCTGTAGCCGCGCCCGTCGCCGCGTAGCGGCACGGAAAAGCGCCGGCAGCCGCATGCGGCTGCCGGCGCTTTGCTGTTCCGGGACGACTACCGCCCGCCGTCGCCCTTGGGATGCATGCGGTCGGGGCCCGGGGGCACCGGCTTGAGATTCACCGGGTGCTCCTTGAGCAGCTTCATGGCCTCTTCCACAGCGCGCTCCAGCTGCGGGTCGTGGCCGGCATTGCGCGCCGCGGGCGTCTGCTCCACCTGGATGTCCGGCGGCACGCCCTTGTTCTCCACGTCCCACTGGCCGTCGGGGTTGTAGAAGCCCGTGCTCGGCGCGCTGATGAATCCGCCGTCCACGAACCGCGGCTCGCCGCCCCATCCCACGAGTCCGCCCCACGTCTTGGTGCCGATGAGCGGCCCGACGTGCATCTCGCGGAACATGTACGGGAACATGTCGCCGCCCGACCCGCTCATCTCGTTGATGATGAGCACCTTGGGCCCCCAGATCGCCGCCGCCGGCGCGGTGACCGCCGTGTAGCGGTCGCCCAGCCGCTGGCTGAAGTAGCCGTGCAGTTGGCGCGTCATGATGTCGATCATGTAGTCGGCGATGCTGCCGCCGTGGTTGAACCGCTCATCGATCACCGCGCCCTTCTTGTTCTGCTGCGCGAAGTAGTAGCGGTTGAAGTTCGTATAGCCGCCCTCGCCCGTATCGGGGATGTACACGTAGGCGAGTTCGCCATGCGAGAGCGAATCCACCGTACGGCGATTCCCCTCGATCCAGTCGCGCTCGCGCAGCGTCATCTCGCTGGCGATGGGCACGACGGTGACGACATGCGAGCCCTCCATGACCGGACGGCTGTTGACGCGGAGCTGCACCTGCTTGCCCACGGTGCCGAGGAATGCCTCGTAGATGTCCTCCGACGGCAGGAGATCGACGCCGTTCACGCTCAGGATGTAGTCGCCCGCGTGGACGTCCACGCCGGGGGCGGAGAGCGGCGCGCGCAGCGAGGGATTCCAGTTCTCGCCGCGATAGATCTTGGCGATGCGGTAGCGGCCGTTGGCCACTTCGTAGTCGGCGCCGAGCAGTCCCGCCGGCAGCGCGTCGGCCTTGGGCAGGTCGCCGCCACCCGCGAAGCTGTGCCCCACCGTCAGTTCTCCCTGCATCTGCGAGAGCAGCGTGGTGAGGTCGGCGCGGTGGCGGACGTACGGGAGGAACACCTCGTACTTCTTCTTGATGGCCGGCCAGTCGGCGCCGTTCAGGTTGGCAACGTACAGGTAATCGCGCTCGATGCGCCACGCCTCGTCGAAGATCTGGCGCCACTCGACAATGGGGTTGACGGTGACCTTGAGATCGGACGTGGCGAGGAGCCCCTTGGCAGGGGCCGGCGCGGGACCGATGGCGTCCACCACCGCCCAGCGGCCGTCGGGCATGCCCATGGGCGTCGCACCCTGGTAGAGCAGCTTCTTGCCGTCGAACGAGAGCGCGTACTCCTCGGCGGCGGCGTTCACGAGGTCGATCGCCTTGCGCTCCTTGAGGTCGTAGCGGTGCAGGACGTCGGCGCGGTTCGGGACGTGCTCGATGTAGTAGAACTCGCCCGCCGCCCCGGTGCGGAGGTTGGCGTAGTCGCGGCTCGGCACATCCAGCGAGAGGATGCGCTGCGACAACCCGTCGAAATCAATGTGCACCTCGGGCGCCTCGACCTTGGCGCCGTTGGAATCCGGCTTGGCCGGGTGACCGGTCGCGGCCGGCTCGTCGCCCGTCTCCGGCAGCAGCGGCGAGGGATCGGCCTTGGACAGCACGGCGAGATACACGCCCCGCTCCATCGGCTGGTTGTACGAACTCATGTCCAGCCAGCCGCTGCGGAGGGCGAAGTCCGTGGACGCGAGGAACAGCAGATACTTGCCGCTCCGGTCCCACACGGGATCGATGACGTCGGACATTCCGCTCGTGACCTGGTGCGCGGTATGGTCCGCGAGGTCGTACACGAAGGCGGCGTGGTACTGCGAGCCGAGGAGGCGCTTGGTGTAGGCGATCCAGCGCGAGTCGGGGGACCACGACGGCGAGAGATCGCGGTCGGGCCAGGTGTAGTTGTCCTGGTCCACGCGCGTTTCCTGTCCGGTCGCGAGGTCGAGCACCCAGAGGTTCGTCTCGGCGTCGGTGAACAGGATCTTCTTGCCGTCGGGCGACCACTCGGGCGCGTAGAAGTACGTCGGCTGCTGGAGCTTGTACGCGCGGGGGGTGGTGAGTCCGTCCTGGTCTCCGACCATCAGCTCGTACTCGCCCGTGCTGTCGCTGAACCAGGCGATCTGCTTGCCGTCGGGCGACCAGATGGGCGTGCGGTCGGCGATGCCCGACGAGTGCGTGAGGTTACGCCACGTTCCCTTGTCCGTGGGCACCGTGATCACGTCGCCGCGCGCTTCGAACAGGGCGCGCACGCCGGTGGGCGAGAGCTGCGGTGCCGTGAGCGCCTTGGAGATGTCGGCCGCGTGCGGCATGGCCCAGGGGAAGTCGCCGGTGACGTGGATGTCGAGCGTGCGGTCCTGGCCCGTCTTCGGATCGTAGACGTGGACGTCGCCCGCCTGCTCGTAGGCAACCACGCCCGCGCCGGCGTTCACGCTCTCGACTTCATAGTCGCGATAGTGCGTGATCTGCTTGAGGGCCTTGGTCTTCGTGTCGTACGACCAGAGGTTGTTGATCCAGTCGCGGTCGGAGATGAAGTAGATGGTGTTGCCGAGCCACACCGGCTGCTGATCGCGGCTGTCGGTCCATGGGAGCTTGTACATCGCGTACGTCTTGAGGTCCATCACGCGGATGGGCTGGTTCTGACCGCCGCGATAGCGCTGCATCTCGACTTCCCACGGACGGTCCAGCTGGTAGGCCAGGTCGCTGCCGTCAGGGGAGACGGCGCCGTAGAGGGCGCGGGGAACGGGGAGCCGGGTGGGCAGACCGCCCGTGAGCGGCACGGTCCAGAGCTGCGGCTCGCCGTCGGGCATGCCCGTGCGCTGGGATTCGAAGACGACGTCCTGTCCGTCGGGGGTCCAGCCGCGCACCAGATCGGCGCCCGGGTGATAGGTGAGGCGGCGCGGCGTGCCGCCCTCCACGCTCACGACGTACACGTCGGGGTTGCCGCCGTACTCGCCGGTGAAGGCCAGCCACTTCCCGTCGGGGGAGAAGTGCGGATCGCTCTCCACCGTGGGCGACGAGGTCACCCGGCGCGCGTCGCCCCCGCTGCGCGGGGCGAGCCAGATGTCGCCGGCGTAGGCGAACGCGACGTATTGCGCGCTGACATCGGGTTGATGGAGGAGCCGCGTGGATTGGGCGGGGGCGACGGCCGGGAACAGGGCGGCCGCGAGCGCCGCGATCAGGAAGCGAGTGCGCATGATGGAACCGGATTGCTGTGCGGTAGGGGTGGCAGCGACGGTCGTTGCTCCAAAATGCACCGCGCGCGTCAGAACCGCGAGATGCGGGCTCGGGCCCGCCTCACGGCGCGCCTCCCCCGCCACCCTGCCCTGCCCGCCGCACCTTGTTCACGAACGGCGGATGATGCGGCGCCGGGACCCCCTTGGTCTCCAGCAGCGTGAGGGCCTCTTGCACCGCGCGTTCGAGCTGCGGATCGCGGCCCGCCGCCCAGTCCTTGGCGTCGAGATACACCGGAATGTCGGGCGGCACCCCCTCGTTCTCGGCCACCCAGTGGTCGCCGGAGAACACGCCGCTGCACGGCGAGGTGATCGTACCGCCGTCCACGAGCGGATAGGGGACGCACGCCGCCACCAGCCCGCCCCACGTGCGGGCGCCGACGAGCGGACCGATCTTGAGCTGCCGGAACGCCCACGGGAAATAATCCCCGCCGCTTCCCGCCCGCTCGTTGATGAGCAGCACCTTGGGCCCCAGCACACCCGCGATGGGCAGGCGGAAGTCAATGCCGCCCGCCGCATCGTTGGTGACGCCGCCAATCAGCTTGCGGCTCATCATGTCCACCATGTAGTCGTCCAGCGATCCGCCGCCGTTGAACCGCTCGTCGATCACCGCCCCCTCGCGGTCCTGCTGCGCGAAGAAGTAGCGGTTGAACGACGTGAACCCGGGCCCGGCCGTGTTCGGCACCCACACGTACGCCAGCTTGCCGTGCGACAGGGAATCCACGATCCGGCGGTTCGACTCCACCCACGCGCGCTGGCGCAGGGCGACGTCACTGCGCAGCGGCACCACCGTCACCGTCCACGAGCCGTCGGTCGTGGGCCGGTCGTTCAGCCGGAGCACCGTCTGCTGGTCGGCCGTGCCATCCAGGAACCGGTATGGATCCTCGGACGCCGTCAGTTCCCGTCCGTTCACGGCCAGCAGATAGTCGCCCTCCGCGGCGCGGACCCCGGGCGCGGCGAGCGGCGCCGAGAGCTCGGGGTTCCAGCTCTCCGATGTGTAGATATGCGTGAGGCGCCAGCGTCCGTTCTGCGCCTCGAGGTCGGCGCCCAGCAGCCCGGTGCGCACCGTGTCCACCGGAGGGTAGTATCCGCCCCCCGTGAAGCTGTGCCCCACGCTCAGCTCGCCGCCGAGCATGTCGAGGATGTACCGCAGGTCCTCGCGGCTCCGCACGTACGGCACCAGCGGCGCGTAGCGCCGGTGCACCGCCGGCCAGTCGGCCCCGTGCAGGTTGGGCGCGTAGAAGAAGTCCCGCTCGATGCGCCACGCTTCCTCGAAGATCTGGTGCCACTCGGCGGCCGGGTCCATCCACGTCCGGAGCGTCACGTTGAGCCGGCCGTCGGTGGGCTTGGGCGGCATCGCCGTCCCGACCAGGTGCCACGCGGGGCCCTGCTGATACAGCAGCTTGCTGCCGTCCAACGACAGCGCCACCTGCCGCACGCCGCTCACGAAGACTTCGCCCTTGCGCTTCTTCATGTCGAAGCGGTGCACCGTCACGCCGGGGCCGTCCTGCATCGCTTCGGACAGGAACACCACGCCGGCCGCTCCCGCGTCGATCGCGCTGTAACTCCGCACGGGCACGGGCAGCGCCACGATGCGCCGATCGATGCCCGCCACGTCCACGCTCACCGTGACCGCCGAGTCGCCGTTCATCCGGCCGCCGGCGCCTGCCCCGCCAGGGCCGCGCCGCGCCGAATCGCCCGACGGCCGCGCGGGAGTTCCCGGCTCGTCATCACTCTGCGGCGCGAACGGCGTGGGGTCGCCGGCCCGCAGCACGGCCACGTAGGCGCCGTACGTGGGCCGTGCCTGCTGGTTGCTCAGGTTGGCCCAGGCACTTGCCAATCCCAGGTTGGTGCTGGCCAGGAAGTACAGCCACCGGCCGCCCTTGTCCCACGCCGGCGACGTGGCGTCGGCGAGGTCGTTGGTGAGCGCCGCCCTCTTGCCGCTCTCCAGCGACCAGACGACGATGCGATGGAAATGGTTGGGAAATTCCTTGGCGTACGCCAGCCACTTCGAGTCCGGCGACCAGGTGAGGCCGAGCCCGCGTCGGTTCTGGATCGAGCCGTCGGTGTCGGCGGTCACGAGCGCGCCGGTGGCCACGTCCATCACGTGAATGCGCGCGCGCTGATCCACCCAGGCCATGTGCTTGCCGTCGGGCGACCAGGTGGCGCTCCATGCGTATCGCGTCTCGTCGCCGATGGGAATGGCGCGCGGCGCGTCCAGCCCCTGCTGATCGCCGATCATCAGTTGGTAGCCCGGCCCCGAGTCCGAGAACCACGCGATCTGCTTCCCGTCGGGCGACCACATGGGCGACCGGTCCGCCGCGCCCGGCGAGTGCGTGAGATTGCGGACGTCTCCCTCCTCGGCGGGCACGGTGTAGATGTCGCCCCGCGCCTCGAACAGCGCGCGCTTGCCGGTGGGCGACAGCGACGCCGCGGCGATGCTGTGGCTCACGTCCTCCCAGTGTGGCATGGCCCAGGGGAAATCGCCGTGCACCGTGATGTCGAGCTTGCGCGTCTGGCCCGACGCCGGATTCAGCAGCCAGATCCAGCCGTCTTCCTCGAACGCGAGGGCATCCGTGGCGCCCCCGCCCAGCGTCTTCACGTCGGCGTCGGTGAAGTGCGTGACCTGGGCCAGCTGCTTGGTGGCCACGTCGTACGACCAGACGTTCGTGGTGTAGTCGCGGTCGGAGAGAAAGAAGACCTTCCCGCCGAGCCACACGGGCCAGGTGTCGGTGGTCCGTTCGTCGTTGGGCAGCGGCGTCTCGTCGAGCGTCTTGCGGTCGAGAATCGTGAGCGGGGTATTCTGGCCGCCGCGGTAGTTGCGGAACTCCACGTCCCACCGGTCCACGCGGTCCACGACCAGCCGCGCCCCATCGGGGGAGAACGATCCGCGGAAGGCCATGGCCTCGGGCACCTCGTTCGGCGGGCCGCCGTCGGTGGGCACGAGCCAGAGGTGGGCGTACGGCACCGGCGCCGAGCCGCGGTCGGAGGCGTACAGCACCTCCTTGCCGTCGGGCGTCCAGCCGCGGGCGTACGACGGCGACGGATACCAGGTGAGGCGGTGCGGCTCCCCGCCGTCGGCGGCGACGATCCAGACCTCGGGCATGCCCGTACGGTTCGACGTGAACGCCACCCACCGGCCGTCGGGCGAGAAGTGGGGGTCGGTCTCGATGGCCGGCGTCGCCGTCAGGCGCCGCGCTTCGCCGCCGTTGCGGCTCACGACCCAGAGGTCGCCACCGTACTCGAACGCCACCTGTGTGGCACTGACGGTAGGCTGGCGCAACAGCCGCGTGGATTGCGCGCCCAGCGGCGCGGCGAACGGCACGAGGGCGAGCACGAGACCGATGAGGCGAGCGCGAGTCTGCATGGCGGAACTCCGGCGGGTGATGTGCGGGCTGGCGGCCACTGGGTGGAACGCTTGGTCAACCGATCCCCGGATGCTGAGACGACGGCCAAACATGCACCAAGCCGGCGCCGGGCGCGAGGCGGAGCGTGGTGTTGAATTTGGTAATGACTTTGGTAAATTCATCCTATGGCCAAGAAGGTTCGTGAGCCCATCCAGGTCTACCTCACCGCCGAGGAACGGGCCGCCCTCGATCGCGCGGCGCAGGAGCTGGGCGTATCCCGTTCCGAGGCGCTGCGACGTGGGATCAGCACGATGCGCGATTCGGGCACTGGCGGGGCGTTGCAGGATCTCGCAGACGCGGGGTACGTGACGCCTGCGGCCACCGGTCCCGCCGCGCCTCCCCCGTCGCGTCCTGTGGCGCGCTTCAAGACCCTCCTGGCCGAACTCGCGCGGGATCGCGGCGAGCAATGATCTACGTGGATACGTCGGTGGCGCTGGCGCATCTGCTGGCGGAGGATCGCCGTCCGCCCGTCGAGCTCTGGCAGGAGGAACTCGTCACGAGCCGACTGCTCGAATACGAATTGTGGACGCGGCTTCACGCCCGCGGGTTGGCCCGATCGCACGGCGACGTGGCCCGACTTCTGCTGGCGCGACTGGCGTGGCTGGAGTTGCGCCCGCCGGTGCTGGAGCGCGCGCTCCAGCCGTTTCCGGCGCCCGTTCGCACGCTGGACGCCCTTCACCTCGCGTCGGTGAGCTTTCTCCGGGAGCACGGACGGGACGTTAGATTGGCAACATACGACAAGCGGATGATGCGTGTGGCACGCGCCATGGGCATCCCGCTCATGGGCGCGCGCACTTCCTGAATCCGGCGCGGGCCCTCGGTCGCCGCCCGTCGCGACGCAACGCCAGTTCCGGTCGTCATACGCGCGCCCCCGCACCAGGCACTCCCATGGACCTCTTCGAAGCCATTGCCGCCCGCCGCTCCATCAAGCAGTTCGCCGACCGGCCGATCACCCGCGACGAGATCGCGCGGCTGCTGGACGCCGCGGTTCAGGCCCCGAACCATCGCATGACGCAGCCCTGGCGCTTCTACGTGCTGGGACCGGAGGGCCGGCGCGCCTACGGCGAGGTGCTCGGCGCACGCAAGGCCAAGAAGGTCGAGGACCCGGAGGCCGCCCGCGCGGTGGCCGGGAAGGTCGCCGCCGCGGAGTCCGCACTGCCCGGCGAGATCGCGGTGAGCATGACGCTCGACGAGAACCCGGAGATCCGCGAGGAGGACTACGCGGCGACGATGATGGCCGTGCAGAACCTGATGCTGGCGGCGCACGCGATGGGGCTTGGCACGCACCTCAAGACCGGAGCGGTGATGGACGATCCGCGGGCCCGGGCCGCGGTGGGCGTGCCGGAAGGCCAGCGGATCGTGGCGTTGATCCAGTTGGGCGAGCCGGCGGAGGTGCGCGAGCCGAAGCCGCGGCGCGCGGCGGCCGAAGTCACGACCTGGGTGGCGTAGGGCGGCGGGCGGCGCGGGCGGCGGAGAGGCGAGCCGGTATCGTGGTCACTGCTTCATCTTCTCGCGCAGTTCCGTGAACCAGTTGAGCACCACGACCGCGGTTGGCATGCCGGCGCGCTGAACGGGACGCACCATCAGGAAGCGGTTCCCGTCCGGCGTCACGTCGTACGTCACATCGCGTTCGTTTCCGGCACTCCCGACCACCGGTTCGTTGAAAAGCATGACCGGCGTGCCGGCGTCTCCGGTGGCCGGATTGATCGGCACGGCCATCATCGCGGTGCCGCGGCGGTAGACCAGCTCACGCCCGCCGCGCGTCCACCGCGGCTCCGTGCCGCCGTCCACGGAGATCTGGTGGCGCCCCCCCGAGCCGTCGGCCGCTCGCAACAACACGTCGTACCGGCCATTCGGGTTGCTCGCGTACGCGATCCACCGGCCGTCGGGCGAGAACGCGGGTTCCCGTTCGTCCGATCGGGATTTGGGGTCGAGGGCCCGGGGGGCGCCGCGACCGTCGGTCTGCGCGATCGTGATCCGGCTGCCAGTGCTGGTCTCTTCGGTGTACGCCACGAGCCGTCCGTCCGAGGAGATCGACGTGGCATACTTGTCCAACGGCGTCGAGACCACCGCCGTGTCGGACGTGCCGTCCGCCGCAATCTCGTGCAGGTCGAACTGCGGCGTCTCGAAGTCGTAGATGAGATGCCGGCTGTCTGGCATCCAGACGGCGTTGAACGCCACGCCTGGCGCGTGCGTGAGCCCCGTGAGCAGCTTCCGGGTGACGTCGTAGAGCAGCACGGTCTTCTTGGGCGCCACCTGGGTGACGGCGATCCACCGGCCGTCGGGCGACAGGCGCGGCTCGGCCCAACTTCCGGTATCGGGGAGCGCGCGCGTGGCGTGCCCGTCGCGATCGACCCACACGACCTCGCGCGGCACGTTCCACGCCTGAGCGCTCACATAGACGAGCGTCCCGTTCGGGGACACCGCGAAGCTGCCCAAGCCGTCATCCACTTGCTGGTAGACGTCGCCCTGCACCGGGGTCGGCGTGCCGCTGATCTTCAACGAGGCCGGATCGAACCTCACGGCGAAGATCGTCTGGTCGCGCATGAAGAGCAGGTATCCGGGAGTGGCGTACTGCGCGAACATCGCATCGTCCACCAACGGCGTGATTTCGTGCGACTGGAGATCCACCGCTTCGATCCGCGACCGCGTCACCGGCGTCGCGTAGGCCGTGAACACGACGGCGCGTCCGCCCGGCAGCGCGAGCGGATTCCAGTGTCGGAATTCGTGCCGCGCCGTGTCGAGGTGCGTGAGCGGCAACGGGTGGCCCCGAGCCGCGGGGAACTCGATCAACCCGCGTTCCCCCGCTACGATGAGAGAACCGTCGGCGAGCCACGCCGCCGCGTTGTTCGATCCCGAATCGGTCACCGCCGTGGACGTACCGCCACCCACCGGGATTCTCCGGACGCTGGCTGTAGTGGCGTAGGCGAGCCACCTGCCATCCGGCGAATACTGCGGATAGTCCCCGCCATCCGTGCCGGGAATCGTGCGCAACGCCGTCGTGGCGAGATCGCGCTCGACCAGATGATCGGCCCCAGCACTGTCCTCGACCTGCATCGCGATGCGCCGGCCATCCGCGGAGATGGCGAGCATCGGCGTTTCGAGCCCCGGATGGCCGATGTCGAACGTGAACCGCACGGGCGCCGGTTCGGCGGGGCGCTGGACCCAACCGCGGAGCAGCCAGCCAAGCGCCAGCGCCGCCGCGACGGCCACCGCGCCGACGACCGCCGCGCGCCCCGACGCGCCGGCCGTGCGCGCGGCATCCATGCTTCCGTCCCGGGGTGCCGGGCGATTGCTCACCGCCGTGGTATCGCCCAGCGCAGCGGCGAACTGGGCTGCGCTCGCGAAGCGGTCGGCCGGGAGCTTCTCCAGCGCCTTCAGCACCGCCGCCTCGACGTGCGGTGGAACCGTATGGCGCTGCTGCGTGACCGACGCGGGCGCCGCGGTCAACACCTTGGCGACGATCGCCTGCGCCGTCGACCCGGTGAACGGCGGGTCGCCCACCAGCATCTCGTAGAGCATGGCGCCCAGCGCGTACACGTCGGCGGCGGGTGTGATTTCCCGCTCGCCCATCGCCTGCTCGGGACTCATGTAGTGCGGCGTGCCGAGGGACATGCCTGTCTCGGTCATGCGCGTGCCGCCGTCCGAGCGGCTCACGGCGAGCGCAATGCCGAAATCAGCCACCAGCGCGTGGCCGCCGTGCAGCAGCACGTTCTCCGGCTTGATGTCGCGGTGGATCACGCCGTGCCCGTGTGCGTATTCGAGCGCGTCGGCCACTTCGCTCGCGATCCGCAGGGCGTCGTCCACCGGGAGCTGCTTCTCGCGGTTCAGCCGGTCGCGTAGCGACTCGCCCTCGACGTACGGCATGACGTAGAAGACCGTGCCGTCCACCTCGCCCGAATCGAACAGCGCGAGGATGTGCGGATGCTGCAGGTTGGCCGTGGTCTTGATCTCGGCCAGGAAGCGCTCGCCGCCGATCACGGCCGAGAGCTCGGGGCGCAGGACCTTCAGCGCGACCTTGCGGTCGTGCTTGAGATCGTGGGCGAGATAAACGGTCGCCATGCCGCCCGCGCCGAGCTCGCGCTCGATGCGGTAGCGGTCGGCGAGGGCCGCGGTGAGGCGAGCGGGGACGTCAGCCACTACGCCGTTTCCTCCCACGGGCCTTCGCTCACGGCCGACAGCTTCTTCATCAACGGGATCAACGCGGCCGCGATCACGGTGCCGATCACGGCCACGATGCCCAGCTTCGTGAAGAGGCTCGTGTAGAGCGGCAGCGTGTCCACGGGGCTGGTCACGTTCTGGGGCACACTGGCGTAGGTCGCGACGTAGCTGCCGATGTATTGCGCGATTCCGACCCCGAGGAACCAGACGCCCATGATGAACCCGCGAAGCGACGGGCCGACGTAACGCGCGACCATGGCGAGGCCGAGTCCGCTGATCAGGAGCTCGCCGAGCGACTGGAAGCCGTAGCCGGCGACCATGAACCAGAAGGAGATCTTGCCGCCGGCGGCGAAGCGGCCGCTGAAGCCGTAGATGAAGAAGCCCACGGCCAGCACCGCGAACCCCATGGCGAACTTCGTCGAGATGTGGAAGTCGCCGCCCTCGCCCCGTCCGAGCCGCGTGTACAGCCAGGCGAGCGCCGGGCTCAGGATGAAGATCCAAACCGGGTTGAGCGCCTGCACCTGCCCTGCCGGCACGTCGTAGCCGAAGAGGTTGAGGTTGACGTTGCGGAGCGAGAAGAGCGTGAGCGACGTGGACATCTGCTGGTAGAAGATGAAGAAGAGCATACCGAGGCCGGTCAGGATCAGGACGGCGACGAGCCCTTTGCGTTCGCGCTCGTTTCCCCGCTGCCCCATGACCCAGAAGATGGCGAGCATGGCGAGAAACCCGAGGAACACCGTCGCCCGCGCGACGGTCCGGTTCTGGACGATGTACGTCACGAGCACGATGCCGACGACGATCCCGATCAGCACCAGGACGAGGCGCTTCACGTCGAGCGGCTCGAAGTCCGGCGCCGAACCGACGTGCCGCAGGTAGCGGCTCATCGCGAGGTAGTTGAGGATGCCGACCACCAGGCCCGCCGCGCAGACGGCGAACGCGGCGTGCCATCCGACCTTGACCGCGATGAGCGGCGTCGCGATCTGCGATGCCGCCGAACCGATGTTGACCGCCATGTAGTACATCGTGAACGCGCTGTCGATCCTGGCGGAGTCCCCCTCGTAGAGCTTGGAGATCATGTTGGCGGGGTTCGCCTTGAAGATGCCTCCGCCCACCGCCACCACGGCCAGCGCGGGGAAGAGCAGCCCCGGATGATTCGGAATCGAGAGCCCGATGTATCCGAGCGCGAGGATCAACGCGCCAAGGACCGTCGTGCGGCGGCTGCCCAGGATCTTGTCGCCGATCCAGCCGCCCACCGAGGGAACGGTGTACGCGAGCGCCGCGAACGCGCCGTAGGTGAGGTTGGCGCGGTCGTCGGTGTAGCCGAGCTGCTGCACCATGTAGAGCACGACGACGGCCGTCATGCCGTAGTAGCCGAACCGCTCCCACATCTCGACCAGGAAGAGGGTCGTGAATCCCTTCGTCCGCGAACGTTCCTGCGCCTCGGTCGTCATATTGGTTTCCTCAACCCGTGAATGGTCGGCGGTGCGGAGCATGCCCGAACCTCGCGCTCGATGCGGCAGCGGTCGGCGAGGGCGGCGGTGCGGCGATCGAGAGGGGTCGTCATCGGTTCGCCGCGTCCACGGCGCGCTCCATCGACGTCGACCAGCGGGGAATGACTCGAAGGTACGTCGCACCGCGGTCCTGGGGACCCTGGAGATAGACGATGCCACCTTCCCAGTCCGGCCGGTTGGACCATCCGAAGGTGTCGGAGAAGCGCGGATCGGCTCCCCATACGGATGCCGTCCCGAACGGCTCCCCGGTCGGCGGGTCGATCTGCACCGCGTACCACGTGAACCCGGATCGATAGAGGATCTCCGAGTTGGAGAGCCAGATGGGTTCCACGGCGCTGGTGGCGACCTGGCGTTCCCATGACCCCGGGGGATTGGCCGTCAGCACGACGCGGCTCCCCGCCAACTGGCTGAACACGATGTGGCGTCCGTCGGGGGACGTCATGGCATAGATCCGGTCGCGGGCAATGGTATCGAACCGGGCGGTCCGCGCGAGCGGATCGAAGCGGACGATCCGGTGTGTGGTTCCGATCGCGCCGAGCGCCTGATGAGGGGCGGACCAGTCCAGCAACGTCGGAACCGCGTCGGCGTCGTGAGACGCGTAGATCGTGTCCGGCGCCGCCGCGGATGCAGGGGCCCCCCGCAGGATGGCGGCACCGGCGGAGTCCTGCACCTCCACGATCAGCGTGGAGTCGTCCGCGCCCCAAAGCGGCTGATCGACGTATGCGGCCCGCAGCCAGGCGAACGACTGACCGCTACGCAGGTTGTAGATCCGCAGCTCGTAGTAGCCCGGTCCCCCCACGACGGCGGCAAGCCAGCGTCGATCGTGGCTCACGTCCCAGCGCTGATACGCATCGGCCGGGATGGCCAGCGGCTGGGGCGATCCGCCGGGTGAGAGCTCCGCGAGCCTTCCGATCTGCGCGTTGCCGCCGGGGGCGAATACCAGCATCCCCGTAGGGGCGACATCGTAGTCCGCCGACCCGACTCCGCCCGCCCGGATACCCGTAAGCAGCGAAACCGATCGGCCCACGGTTTGGGTGGCTGGGTCGTACCGCGCGGCACGCAGTTCGCCTTGAGAAACCTGGTAGACCAGGTATCGGCCGTCGACGAGACGAAACTCGAAGCCCGCCAGCGGGATCGAGGGCTGCCCGCCGGCGGTCCGCGTCTTCAGAGCCCAGACCCCGCCGGTGGCGGGGTCGACAACCCAGCCCACCCCGCGGAAGGTGCACAACATCCGGCGTTGGTCGGGCACCCAGCTGCCGTCGAAGCACCACGGAACGCGGTGGGTGTCGACCGTCCCCGCATCCGGATCGATACGCCGGAAGCGGAGACCGCCCTGGTCGACCACGAGCAGCGTCGTGGGCGTGATCCAGTCGAGGGCGTAGGGGTCGCCGTCGAAATCGGCGATGGCGCGCGGCTGCCCGCCCGCCATGGCAACGGTCATCAGGCTCGTGCGAGCGACGAACGCCAGCCGCGATCCGTCGGGAGAGATGCGCGGAGCGCTGGCGCCCTCGGTGCCCTGGATGGGCGCCGCGCTCGTGTCGCGGAGGCTGCGGCGCCAGAGCATCGTCGAGTTCCCCTGCTTGACCACGTACACGGCCACATGTCCGTCCGGCGAGAGCGAGATGCCGCGGAGCGGAGAGCCGTACGGCGTACTCGGCGTGAAGCCGGCGAAATCCATCGCAGCGCTATCGGGGAGCGCGACGTCGTAGACCTCCGGTCCATTCCCGCGGCCGCGGTGAACGAGTGCCCACGCCATGATGCCCAGCGAGAGGACGGCAACGGCCGCGAGCGCAAGCGTGCGAGGGTCACGCTGCCAGATCCGCGCGCCGTGCGCGGCCGCGGCCGTCGATTCCCTTTGCGTCGTTGCGAAGTGCGGATCGGCGAGCGCATCCGCAAACGACTTCGCGCTCTCGAACCGGTCGGCGGGGAGCTTCTCCAGTGCCTTCCCGAGCGCGGCCGCCACGTTCGCCGGGACCGACTTCCGCATTTGCGTGACCGGCGCCGCGTCCTCGGTCACGATCTTCATGATGATCTGCTGCGCCGAGGCCCCCACGTGCGGCGGATTTCCCGTGAGCATCTCGTACAGCACGCTCGCCAGGGAGTAGATGTCGGCGCGGTTGGTGATGTCCTTCTCCGCCGTCGCCTGCTCGGGACTCATGTAGTGCGGCGTGCCGAGCGAGAGACCGGTTTCCGTCATCCGCCCACCGCCCGCGGCGCTCACCGCCAGCGCGATCCCGAAGTCGGCCACCATCGGCCGCCCGTCGTGCAGCAGGATGTTCTCGGGCTTGATGTCGCGGTGGATCACGCCGCGGCGGTGCGCGTAGTCGAGCGCGTCGGCCACTTCGCGCGTGATCTTCACCGCCTCATCGACGCCGAGCTGCGTCTCGCGATTCAGCTTGTCGCGCAGGGTCTCGCCCTCGACGTACGGCATCACGTAGTACAGGAAGCCGTCGGCGCTCCCAGAGTCGAACAGCGGCAGGATGTGCGGGTGCTGCAGCTGCGCGGTGGTCGTGATCTCCTGCACGAACCGGTCGGCGCCCAAGACGGCGGCGAGCTCGGGCTTGAGGACCTTGATCGCGACCTGGCGATGGTGCTTGAGATCTTCGGCGAGATAGACCGTCGCCATCCCGCCCTGGCCGAGCTCGCGCTCGATGCGATAGCGATCGGCGAGGGCCGCGGCGAGACGGTCGGGAGCCACGGTCATTGGCCGGCCATCTTTCGTTTCAGTTCGTCGAGGAAGTTGAATACCACCACCACGTGCACCGCGTCACCCGTGGTTCCCTGGATCATGAGAAAGCGCTGCCCGTCGGGCGCCACGGCCCATTGCTGCGAGAACGCGTTCAGGAAATACCCCCCGGCCGCGAACAACACCCGCGGCTGCCCCACCTGAAACGCTGCGCCG
>DATLUQ010000025.1 GCA_035533015.1 Gemmatimonadaceae bacterium
TCTCCCGTCGGAGTACCTGTATGAATACGTGCCCGGCTACAGCAAGCGCACGTTGCTTGGCGGGTACCTGGCGGCGGCGGACATCGGCGTGTGGAATCCCAAGTTCAAGGTAGGCTACGAAGTGATGGCGCTGCTCCCGCCCGGCGTGGACGCGACGCCGATGGGCCGCGTGCGCGCGTTGCTGCCGGAAGGAAGCGACGATCTCATTCCGGCGGGCGACACCAACGCCGGTCAGGCGTTGCCGGCCTCCCGGTGGGTGGACCGCTACTGGAACAGCTCCGCCGAGACCTTCTTCACCGCGCTCCATGGTGTGTGGACCCACTGGCAGCAGTTCTTCGAACGCCGGATGCGGGTGGAGATCCCCGATCCGTGGCTCCTGGACGCGGCGCGCGCCGGCATCGTGCTCTCGCGCTGCAGCTATCGCGGGCTCGAACCCACGTATCAGATCGGCGAGGGCGCCTACACGAAGATTCCCGAGCGCAGCCACGCACTGTTTCCAGTGGCGCACTACGAGTTCGTGTGGGCGCAGCAGCTCTGGAACCTCACCGCCGAGGTGGAGCCGTACGGCGAGCACTATCTCGATACATATATATTGCCCGACGGCAACTTCACGTACAACACGCAGGACCAGGTGGAGGCGCCGCTCAACACGGGCATCTTCCTGGAGAATTCGGCGCGCGCGTACGACTACGGCCGCGACCTGGACGCGCTCGAGCGCCGGTTGCCGGTGCTGCGGCGCATGATCGGCTTCGTGGTGGACCGCTACCGGTATTCGGTGGCCACGTACTCGGAGCGCGATCCTCGACATGGGCTCATCTGGGGCTCGCCGGAGGCGGACCTGGGCGATCCGAAGGACGACACGCCCGCGTCGCACCCGTGGTTCTACCAGAACGCCGTGTGGACATGGCGCGGGCTCTACGAACACGGCCGCGTGCTGGAGATTGCGGCGACGGACGCGAAGGGGCGGGGCAAGGGGCAGCTCGCGCGCGATCTCGCCAAGGATGGCGCCGATGCGAGCGCGCTCGCCGCCGAGATGCGCGGCAAGATCGAGCGGTCGCTGCGCACGGCGCTCGACGCGCGCAACGAGCAGATGAAGAAGGCCGGCATCACGCCTTTCCATCCGTTCGACACGACGCGGATGCCGGAGGATCTGTCCAGCTACGAGAATCACCGTTTCATGATGGACTGGTGGACCGCCGACTGGGGCGACGCCGAGCTGGACGCCGGGCACTTCAGGCATCGCGCGCTAGCCGGCGAGCAGCTCGTGGGCATGAACATCGACGGACACTATCCGCGCACGTCCAACTTCATGGAGCACGGCACCCTCGCCGGCCGCATCCGCGAGCACGACTACCGTCCGTTCCTGCTGGCCCTGTACGGCAACCTGTGCTACGCCATGGATTCCGGCAGTCGGTACGCACCGGAGGACGCGCTGCTCCCCGGCAACTTTCCCGGCGAAGGCAGCCCGTACGCATGGTCGGCGGTGATCAACAGCGAACTGCAGCCGGCGATGGCGCTGCGGTGGTTGCTCTGCTGGGAGGAGCACGACCGACCCGGCGTGACGCCGGCGGTGCACCTGCAGAAGGCGGCGCCCAAGCACTGGTTCGCCGCCGGCAACCGAATTGCGGTGGAGCGGTGCCCGACGCGCTTCGGCGAGATCGGATGGGTAACCGAGCCGGTCGGAAGCGGGTGGCGCGTCATGATCGAGTTGCCGGAGCGGTACGCGGCGAATCTCGTCGTTCACGTGCATCCGCCGGATGGCCGCGCGCTCACTCGGTCGACGATCGGAGCGGTGCAGGCCGCGTCGGTTGTGCTGCCAGCGGCGGTGCTGCAGGGGAAGCGGAGGGTCCTGGTCGAGGTAGCGTGACGGGAGGGGCCCGGGCAGGAAGCGCGCTACGCCGCTGCAAGGTATCCCCTTACATGATAGCGGGGATTCTCCGATGTTGTGACCGGCATACGCGTCGCCATCATGAGCGCGTTACGTGACATGTAAACCATTCGTGATGCGGGTCTTTGTCTGCCCAACGGCGATCACCGAAGCCGGCCTCCAAGTCCATTGGACGCCGTGGCCAGCAATGAGCCCTGCATCCGTGCGACTTCGCCTGGGGGTTGTTGGTGCATCCGCGCGATCGATTCTGGCGTATCGTGGTTCCGGTCGGAGTGTCGTGCGTCGTGGGCACGATGCTGGTGGTTGGATGGGCAGCGCAGCCCGCACGCTTCGTGCTCGGGTACGCGCCAACGCAGCCCATCCCATTCTCACACCGGGTGCACTCCGGTGTGAACCGCATTCCGTGCGAGTACTGCCACACGAACGCCGAGCGTAGCAGGAACGCGACCGTGCCGGCGGTTCAGACGTGCATGAACTGCCACCGCGTGATCACCATGGCGGACAGTACCTACATCAACAAGGACGTCGTGGCCCGGCTGGCTTCGGACACGGCCATGGCGTGGAAGCGCATCTACCACCTTCCCGACCACGCCTACTTCGATCACCGGGCACACGTGAACGTGGGCCTCCAGTGCCAGGTCTGTCACGGGCCGGTTCAGAGCATGGACGTGGTGAGTCGCGTGATGAACATGCGGATGGGCGAGTGCCTGATCTGCCACCGGGATCCCACTCCGTATCTGCCGCCTGGCTCTCCAATCAAGACTGGGCCGACGGATTGCACGGACTGCCACCGATAACCGGATAGAGGAGCAGCGATATGATGGAGCGGAGTCGTCGCCAGGTTCTTGTCGAGATAGCAGCGACGGTTGGTGCGGTCCTGGTAGGTGCGTCCTTTCTCGGTCGGCTCTGGCCGGGGCGGAAGCGCTCGGGAGCGCTGGGTCGTTTCGCCCGCGGAGGTACGCCCGCCGCTCCGGCGCGTCGCGTGAAACCGGCCCCGTTCACGGTGAAGCGCAATGGATAAGGGGAGAGAGAACGAGGACGAGCCGAACGACGGCGCGCGTTCACGGGCGCACGACCCTGCGTCCGACGCGCGGGCGGAGGTCCGGCGAGCGGAATTTCCCCCGGGCGCCTTCGAGCCGCTGAAGCCGCCCTCCGAGCGCGAGCCAGTCTCGCGCCGGCGGTTTCTGAGTCTGATCGGCGCCTCCGCCGCTCTGGCCGCCACCGTCTCGTGCGAGCGCCCCGACGGCGATACGATCGTTCCATACACGAAGAAGCCCGACGACGTCATACCCGGCGTTGCCAACTATTACGCCAGTACTTATCAGGAAGGACTCGTTGCGTACGGCGTTCTCGTAAAGGCACGCGAAGGTCGGCCCATCCATATAGATGGGAACGACGAGCACCCGATCTTCAAAGGAAAGACCTCGCTCAGGGCCCAGGCGGAGGTCCTTGGCCTCTATGATCCCGAACGCCTGCGCCAGCCGCGTATGGGCGGCAAGCCGTCCAGTTGGAGCGATGCTGACGGGCGCGTGCTTCCCGCTCTCAAACAGGCGGCCGCCGGCGGCAAGCCCGTTCTGCTCCTCACGCCCGCGGTGATCTCGCCGACGCGCCGGGCGGTGCTGGCTGATTTGCAGAAGGCCCTTCCGGGGCTCCAGCACGTGGCGTGGGAGCCGGCCCTGGGCCTGACGGACCGTGAAGCGCGTACCGCGCTGTACGGTGACGCCGCGCTCCCTCGGCATCACGTGGATCGGGCCACGGTGATCGCGGCGTTCGAGGCGGACTTTCTGGGAACCATGGAAGGGGCCGTTCCGGCCATCGCTGGCTTTGCGCAGAACCGGAAACTTGCCAAGCCCGACGATGCAATGAACCGGCTGTACGCCCTGGAAAGCCGGTTGAGTCTCACCGGGAGCAAGGCGGATGTGCGCTTGCCGCTCCGGCCCTCAGCGGCGGCCCAGGTGGCGTTTGCCGTGGCGAACGCGCTTCACGAACGGCATGCACGTCCGTTCCCAGCCGGGCTCGCGCCGGACGTGCTCGCGGCATTCGGCATCGCCGCCGTGGCCAAGCAATATGGAGTCGAGGCCGCGGCGCTCGAGTCCCTCGCCGGCGATCTGGCCAGCGCGGGCAACAGCAGCCTCGTCCTGGCCGGTCCCTCGCTGCCCGTGGAGGCGCACGCGGCGGTCGCCCTCATCAACACCATGCTCGGGGTGGAAGGGCACGCGGTGGACACGGCGTTCTCCGTCGACGCCCCTCCCATCGCCACCCCATTGGAGATGGCGGCCCTCACGCGCGAGATCGCGTCGGGGAAGTTCGCCGCCGTCATCGTCTGGGATGTCAATCCGTCGTATGCCGTTCCGGACGCCAGCGCATTCAACGCGGCCCTGGCGAGAGTTCCGCTCAAGATCCGGCTCGGGCTCCAAGAGGACGAGACCGCGCTCCAATGCGACGTGGTGCTGCCCGTCAACCACTGGCTGGAGAGTTGGAACGATTACGAGCCGTCCACGGACCTGCTCAGTCTCCAGCAGCCGTTGATCCGGCCGCTCTATGACACGCGGCAGGCTGAGGAGATTCTCCTCGGGTGGGCAAAGGCGCTGGGTGGTGCGGTGGAAACGGACTGCCGCACGTACCTCATGGCGCGGTGGCAGCGTGAGGAGTACGCCAAGGGAACGCCGGCGAGTTTCGAGCAGTACTGGGTCGCGGCGGTCCACGACGGGGTGCTCCGCCGCGCCGCCACGGCGCGCCCATCGCAGACGTTGAAGGTGGGTGTGATCGCCGATGCCGCCCGGAAGACGGCCAGCGCGAAGCCGTCCACGGGAATGGAATTGATCATCGCGCCCGACGTCCGGTTGTGGGACGGCCGGTATGCCAACAACGGCTGGCTGCAGGAATTGCCGGAACCCGTGACGAAGGTCTCGTGGACGAACTACCTGGCCGTGTCGGTTGCGGACGCGAAGACCATGGGCGTGTCCAATGGTGACCTCGTTTCGGTCAAGGCCGGACCGCGCGACGTTCGTCTGCCGGTCCTCGTGCAGCCGGGTCAGGCGCAAGGTGCGGTCTTCGCGATGCTGGGGTTCGGCCGCGCCGGCGGCGTGGCCGCCGAGCGTGGCGCCAATCTGTTCCCCCTCGTCGCGGATGACGGGTCGGCTCCCTTCTTCCGGCCCGACGTGCACGTGTCGCGGTTGCCGGGGAACCAGTCGCTGCCCCGTTCGCAGAAGGACTTCGAATTGCACGGCCGGGACATCGTGCGGCTCTGGACGCTGGACGAATATCGGAAGAATGCCGGGCCGCCGGCCGGTTCGAAGGAACTAGCCACGCTGAACAAGAGCCAGGAGTGGCCGGAACACAAATGGGGCATGACCATCGACCTCTCCTCCTGCGTGGGCTGTGGGGGATGCGAGATCGCTTGCCAGTCGGAGAACAACATCCCGGTGGTGGGCCCGGACGAGGTCGAGCGCGGCCGGATAATGCACTGGATCCGCACGGACGTGTACTACGTCGGCTCTCCCGACAACCCGCAGGTGGCCCACGAGCCGATGTTATGCCAGCAGTGCGACGACGCGCCGTGCGAGCCCGTCTGCCCGGTAGCTGCCACGCAGCATAGCCAGGACGGGCTGAACGAGCAGATCTACAACCGGTGCATCGGCGTCCGGTACTGCGCCGCCAACTGTCCGTACATGGTCCGGCGGTTCAACTTCTTCGATCTGACGAGCACGATCACCGATCCACTGGATCTGGCGTTCAACCCCGAGGTGACCGTCCGCCCGCGCGGCGTGATGGAGAAGTGCACGTTCTGCGTCCAGCGGATCCGCAACGGGGTGCAGATCGCCAAGGACGAGGGCCATCCGGTGCGCGACGGTGAGATCGCGCCGGCGTGTGCCGTGGCGTGTCCGGCCGATGCGATCGTGTTCGGCGACCTCAAGGACCCGAACAGCCGCGTCTCGAAACTCTCGCAGAGCAATCGTGGCTTCAAGGTCCTCGAGCAATTGGGCACTCGGCCCGCGATCACCTACATGGCCGAATTGAAAAATCCGGCCGAACCGCAGAAGAAGAATGACCATGTCTGAGGCCACTCTCCCGGTTTCGCTCCGCGTGGAACCACTGGTTCAGGGCGACGTCTCGCTCGGCGGGCTCGACGATCACGTTCGCGGCTGGAGCGAGAGGACCCCGCCCCGGTCCTGGTATATCGCGATCACGATCACGAGTCTGGTTGCGCTGATGGGGTTCGGTGCGATCGGCTACATGCTCTACACCGGCATCGGGACCATGGGGAACGACATGCCCGTGGTCTGGGGCTTCCTGATCATCAACTTCGTGTTCTGGGTGGGTATCGGCCACGCTGGAACGCTGATCTCGGTCATTCTCTACCTGTTCCGCCAGCGATGGCGCAACGCCATCAGCCGCATTGCCGAGGCGACGACCGTCTTCGCGTTCATCTGCGCGATGATCTTTCCGGCCATTCACATCGGGCGCCCGTGGTTGCCCTACTGGCTGCTGCCGTACCCCAACCAGCGGGGGATGTGGGTCAATTTCCGGTCGCCGCTGATCTGGGACGTGTTCGCGGTGCTGACGTACTTCACGGTGTCGCTGATGTTCTGGTACCTGGGACTGGTCCCCGACTTCGCGACGCTACGCAGTACGGCCCAGAGCAGGGTGAAGCGGGCGGTGTTCAGGCTGCTCAGCTGGGGGTGGGTGGGCAATGCGCGCCAGTGGATCCACTACGAGAAGGGGTATCTCCTGCTGGCGGGCATGACCACGGTTCTGGCGCTCAGCGTCCACAGCATCGTATCGATGGACTTTGCCGTGTCGATGGTACCCGGCTGGCACATGACGATCTTCCCTCCCTATTTCGTGGTGGGAGCGGCGTTCTCCGGGTTCGCGGGTGTCGTGCTCGTGTTCGCGTTCGTCCGCACGGCCATGCAACTGGAGAACTACGTGACCCTGCGGCACATGGACCTTCTGAATCGGATGGTCCTGTTCCTCTCCTGCGTCATGGCGTACGCCTATCTGATGGAGGGCTTCACGGCGTGGTACAGCGCCGATCCGTTCGTCAAATATGTCTTTGCGAATTACGTGTTCGGCAACCAGTGGTGGGCGGGGTGGCTGACGATTGTTCTCAATTGCATTCTGCCGCAATTGCTCTGGTTCCCGAAGTTCCGGCGCTCGGTGCCGGTGATGGTGATCGTGTCGGCGGGCGTGACACTCGGCATGTGGATGGAGCGGTATACGATCGTCATCCTCTCGTTGCAGCGTGATTACCTGCCGTCGTCGTGGGGGGGCTATCTCCCGACGCGCGTCGATTTCGCAATTCTCTTCGGTTCGATCGGGCTCTTCCTGACGCTCCTGCTGCTGTTCCTCCGCAAGTTGCCGATCATCGCCGCGTGGGAAGTGAAGCCCGACATCGTGTATTACCAGAAGCAGCGGGCGGGGGCCGAACATGTCTGAGTCCATCTTCGGCGTCGTGGGGCTCTTCCGCAGCGCCGACGAGTTGTTGGAAGCGATTCCGAAAATCAGGACGGCGGGATACTCGAAGTTGGAGGCGTACACTCCCTATCCGGTGCACGGGATCGACCAAGCCCTGGACCTTCCGAAGTCCAAGCTGGGAGTGCTGGTGTTCCTCATCGGGTCGCTCGCGTGCCTCTCCGCCTTCACGTTCGAATGGTGGACGAGCACCGTGGGCTATCCGCTCCGCACCGGCGGCAAGCCCTTCGATGCCTGGCAGGGGTGGGTGCTGGTGATGGTCGAAGCGACGATTCTGCTCTCCACGTTCACCGCCGGCATCGGGATGCTGTTCGCCTTCAACAAGCTGCCCTTCTTCGGGCACCCGATGCTGCCGAGCAAGGCGATCGCGAGCATCACGCGGGACCGGTTTGCGCTGGTGCTCCGGTCGGAGAGCGCTACGATGGATGTCGAGGCGGCCGCCGCCGCGCTGAGCGCGCTGGGCGCCGAATCCACCGAAGTGGTTCCTGAAGTGGAGGAGAGGACCCCGGGGATCGCGTGGTGGTTGAGGACGGCCGTGGCGATCGTGGCGGCCTGTGTCGTGGCCGGGTCCGGCACGGCTTGGGCCATCCACATCTATCCCACCGTGAAGCCGATGGTCAATATGGAGGTGCAGCCGAGGCTCGACGCGCAGGCGCCGGACCGCTTCTTCGCGAACGGGCGCGGCATGCAGTTGCCGCCGGCGGGGACGGTGGCCCGTGGATACATGCCCATTCTCGCGGCGAGCCCCGACGAGGCAGGAAAAGATCTGATCAATCCGCTTCCGGTCACGGCGCAGGTCCTGGAGCGCGGACGCCAGCAGTTCAATCTGCATTGCGCCGTGTGCCATGACCGACTCGGAACGGGCAAGCCATGGCTCGACAGCACGTACCAGGCGATGCCGGTGGATCTGCAGTCGGCGCCGATGCGCGCGGCCGCCGACGGCTACCTGTTCTGGGTGATGTCCGAGGGAATCCGCACGATGCCTGGTTACGCTGCCGATATTTCACAGGATGACCGGTGGGCCATCGTTCGCTACATCCGGGCGCTCCAACGCTCGCAGGACGCGACCCCGAGGGATATGAAATGAGCATCGACTCCGAGTCAGTCTCCTACGCGCACTCGTCGGCCTCAGAATCGATGATATACCGAAGACCCGGCATCCTGTGGGCGTTGATCGCCGTGGGAGGCGCCGGGGTCGTGAGTTCCTATTTTCTGGAGGGGCCGGAGCGGTTCTGGGCCAACTGGCTCGTGTGGTTCGTCTTCATGGTGTGCATCGCGCTCGGGGCCCTGTTCATCGTCGCCCTGCAGCACATCACGGGCGCCACATGGAGCGTGCCGTTGCGGCGCGCGCCCGAGCGGCTGGCCGCGCTGACCCCCTGGCTGGTGCCCGTCGCATTGATCGCGCTGTTCTCGTTGCCGGTCCTCTTTTCGTGGACGCAGCCAGGTGCGTCGGCCGATCCGGCGATCGCGATGAAAACGTCGTGGCTCAACTACCCGTTCTTCATCGCGCGACTCGTGATCTGCGTGGGACTATGGGTGCTCTCATATAGAATTCTCGTCGCTGGTTCCGTGCGCCAGGACCGGACCAAGGACCCCCAGGCGACGGTGCGGCTGCGCCGCTATTCGCCGATCTTCATGATCATTCTCGCCCTGACGCTCACGGCGTTCGCCTTCGACTGGATTTCGAGCCTGGAGGCGGGGTGGTACAGCGACATCTTCGGCGTCTACCTCTTCGCGGGAGCCGTCACGTCCGGGATCGCGGCGACGTCGCTGCTCGTGATCTACCTCTATCGCCGCGGCTGGCTTCCCGGCGTCACCGAGGACCATCTCTACAACCTCGGCGGGCTGTTGTTCGGGTTCACCATCTTCTGGGGGTACATCGCATTCTCGCAGTATCTCCTGCAGTGGTACGCGAACCTCCCGGAGGAGGTGTTCTGGTTCCAGCAGCGAACGTCCGGGGCGATGGAGGGCGTGTTCATCTTCCTGGGCATCGGACACTTCTTCGTGCCGTTTCTCGCCCTGATCTCGAGGAACGACAAGTTGAACTGGAAGCGACTCCGGTGGGTGTCGGTCTGGGTGATCTTCATGGAATTCATCGATGTGTTCTGGCTGGTGTCGCCCATCGAGGGAAGGGGCCTCCACCTGGGGTGGCCCGAGGCGGCCTTCGCCATCTTCTTCCTGTCGGCTGGACTCCTGATCATCATCCGGGCGACGCACATGGGAGAGGATATGCCCGTCGGTGATCCGTTCCTGGGCGACGGGCTCAATTTTCATCTCCGATGAAGGAATAGCGGATGCCCAACCAATCGAAGGGAATCGCCGTTGCCGTGGCGGGCGTCGTGGTCCTGATCGGGGTCGCAATCGTCGTTGGCCGGGTGCTGCTGTTGGCGGGGGGGCCCCATGAGCTGCCGTACCCGGCGGTGATCGACACGCACCCGGATCCCACCGTCTTCAAGACGGTCGTCGGCCAGCCGACGCCCGGCCTGGATCTCGGAAAGATGTTCGAAGTCACTCCGCCCGTGCTGGCCCACGGAAAGCAGTTGTTCGACGTGAACTGTGTGATGTGCCACGGGGCGGCGGGCAAGGGCGATGGGGTCGCGGCACCGGCGCTCACGCCTCGTCCCCGAGACTTTTCCAGTCCCAAGGGCTGGACGGCGGGGTTCACGATCGCCAACATCTACGCGACGTTGAGCGACGGCGTCAAAGGCACGGGCATGCCGGCGTTCGACGCGCTCTCGCCGCCGGACCGTTTCGCCGTGGCGCACTACGTGCAGTCTCTGGGCAGCTTTGACCACCACGACAACCAGATCGCGGAGATCAAGGCGATCGATGCGCGGTATCACCTTGGCGAAGGCCCTGTCGGCCCCAGCAAGGTGGCGGTTCCCACCATCATGAAGCACATGGCGGCCGAATATGCGGCTCCCCCTGCGGTCGCCATGCCCCCGGTGTCGGATATGAGCATTCCCGCCGAACTCCGCCGGACGATGATCGCGGACGCGGTGCGTGCTGCTGAAGTGTTGTCGCAGGTACCCGATTGGCGAAGCAGTGTGGACGCCTTTGCCCGCGTGGCGATGGCTGCTCCCCCGGACAACGGCTTTCGGCCGGCCGTGGCTGCCCTGACCATGGCGCAGTGGAAGGCGTTTCACGACGAGCTCGTGAAACTGACACCGGTGCCGGACACGGGCGCCGTCGGAACCCAGAAGGAGTGAGGCGGTAGAGTCGGCTCGAATCGTTCATCTTCCACGGGGGTTGTGACATGGATACGAAGCGTGCGGCAGCAGCTGGAACCATTGCGACTGCGGCGATGACGGCACTCCTCCTGGTCGAGCCGTCGATCGGCCTGCCCAAGATCGCGATCGGAGAAATCCTGAGCAGCACGATGTCGGCGATCTCGTCACGCACGGCCGTGGGACCGTCGGTGGGGTGGCTGGTGGATCTCGCGGTGGGCATCGTGTTCGCGCTGATCTATGCGGGCTATCTCGACCGGCGGCTGCCAGGTACGTCGATCGGGCGCGGTCTCCTGTTCGGCTTCATCGTGTTCATCGTGGCGCAGCTGGTCTTCGCACCGCTCACGGGAAGCGGGGTATTTTCGGGTGGGGACATCGTGCTGCTCGCCGGCGGACTGTTGGGGCACCTCGTGTACGGGGTCGTGGTCGCCTACATCTACGGCGACGCCGGGAAACATCCAGTGTCCGGTGGCGCGTAGGCGCGGGACAAGAGCACTACTCGCAGGACTGCCTTCTCTCGGGGGTCGGATCGATGGACGGATTGACGGTGTTTCGGCGCATCGCGCTCGCCGCTGGTGTTGCCGCAGGAATTGGAACGGTGCTCGACGCAGCCTCTCTGTCTGCCGCGTCGACACGGGCGCGGGAGGCGGCCACGCTTGTGGTCGCGGCTCGGGCAGATACGGGAGCGGACGGCGCACAGGTGACGCCGCACATGATCGACGCGGGACGCACCATCTTTCACGGGCAGGGCGGCTGCTTCGCCTGCCACGGCCTCAACATGCAGGGATCCGCCATCGCTCCGCCGCTCGACAAGAAAGGCAAACCCTGGCTTGCCGCCACGGGAGGCACGTACGCCGAGATCCTGCGCGTCATCACCCGCGGAGTGCCCAATACCGCCATGTTGGCGCGCCCGAATGGAATCAATGATGATGCCGCGAAGAACGTGGCCGCGTACGTCTGGGCCGTGAACCACGGCACGGCAAAGCCCTGACGGCTGCCAGCCGGCGCCAGGTGCGGCAGGCGAGCCATTGCCGGTGCGATTCTGGCGGTTCGTTCGTTCGAACGACGAAGGCGACTCGGCAATTGGTTGATGGATCACGTATAACGAGGGAATGCCCGACACGATCACTGAGCGAACGGCGCGGCACGGCCGCGCCGCCGCCATGCGCGGGGATATTTCCCTCACGCGTCGTCAGGGGATTCACGCTAGGCGGCACGCACTCCCACCGCTACACTTGCGAATGAAAGCGAGTAACGGGTCGCTCGACCCCCGCACGAGCGCTCCCGACCGCACGAGTTCGCGGCGCTGAGTCTGCAGCAGGGATTGGGGAGGTGCCACAATGGAAGCGTTCGCAACGACCAGCATTGTTCTCCTCGTCGGAATGGCGATTCCGATTTTGTTCTTGCTAGCGGCCGTGGTGTTCGACCTGGGGGTTGGCTGCTACGTGTTGTTCCGTTTCTGGCGTGACCGGTGGTGGCCGCACATGCGGCACTTCGGGCACGCGGCTGGGGAGCCGATGCGGCCTGCCGCGCGCGGGCCGATGCATTCCACTGCCGCCTGACGCGCACTCGCAGGGCGATGGTGGTTTGACCGGAGACGACGTGCCGTCGTCTGCGCGCGCCGCACGCGGATGAACACTCCGCCCATCCTGCGGCGCGAAGTCTGAATTGCCCCGTTTGATTGGTCGGGGCACTGTCGATGTCCGACGATTCTGGCCGACGAAATGTCGGTCGGGGATTCCCGGGCATTCTTGGGCGCTTGCCCTACAGACATTCGACGTCCGCGCGGCTGAATTGGTGACGTCGAGGTTGGTCCCGAATTGCCGAAGCCGGCCGCAGTATAGCGGTGGCGGGGGATTCGGTTGTCACCAAACAGTCCAATCACAGGCCGCGCGGTTGTTGAAGGTCCGTTGGGTGGTTCCATCGGCCGCGCCGGCACGAATCACGAGGCGTACGCGGCACGATGCTGACCGAAACCGTAGCGATGCCCCCCGGCGCGGGCCGGCGAACGGTGCTCCACGTCCCGGAGCATACGGTTGAGATCGTTTCAGACTCGGGCGAAGGTGCGCAGAAATGCGGCCAGATCTTCGGCGCCGTGTCGGCGAAAATGGGCAACGGCGTGTGGACGGTGGAGATCATCCCCGCCGAGATCCAGCCCCCCGCCCGCGTGCCCGAAGGCGCGAGCGGCTATCGCATCCGGGTCGGCTCGGCGCCGGTCACCAACTGGGGCGATGCGACCACGTTGGCCGTGGCCTTTAACGAACAAGTATTGCTCGCCCGCCACCGGCTCGATGCCCTGGCGAGCGACGCCGTGCTGCTGGTCGAGAACAAGTGGGCCACCGACGAGGATCCGGAGATCCGCGCCGCGTGGGACAGGGCGATGGTCGAGCTCTCGGGGCGCGACTACCGGATCGTCCCCGTCCCCATGGAAGAGCAGTGCCTGACCGTCGTGGACAATCCGCGCAAGGGCAAGAACATGTTCGCGCTCGGGATGCTGGCCTGCATCTACGGCCGCGACATGGACCGCGTCCGCGAACAGATCGCGTACACCTTCCGCAAGAAGAGCGAGGAGGTGTACCGCTCGAACGTCGCGCTGGTGGAATTGGGCTACGCGTGGGCCGAGGAGCATCTGGATCTCCGGGTCGAGATTCTCCCCGCCGCCACGACCGACTCGCTGGTGGTGATGAACGGCAACGAGGCGCTGGGGCTGGGCGCCATCGCCTCGGGCATGGAGCTGTGCGCGATGTACCCGATCACGCCGGCGACGTCGGTATCGCACTACCTGAGCGAGGTGTTCGAACGGTTCGGCGGCATCGTCCACCAGGCCGAGGACGAGATCGCGGCCGTGGGCGTGGCCATCGGCGCTTCGTATGCCGGCAAGGTGGCGTTCACGATCACGTCGGGTCCGGGGCTCGCGCTCAAGACGGAGTTCCTGGGCCTCGCCGCGATGATCGAGATGCCGCTGGTGTTGGTGGACGTCCAGCGCGGCGGTCCGAGTACGGGGCTGCCCACCAAGGTGGAGCAGTCCGATCTGCTGGCGGCGCTGTTCGGCCAGACGGGCGACGCGCCGCACGTGATCATCGCCCCCGCCACGATCGAGGAGTGCTTCCACGTGATGATCACGGCGCGACGCATCGCCGAGACCTTCCGCGCCGTCGTGATGGTGCTCTCCGATGCCAACCTCGCCACCGGCGTCACGCCCTTTCCGCGTCCCAGGCCCGACGAACGCTGGATGGCCGAGCCGATCGATCTGGCGCCGGTGCCCGAGGGGCAGAAGGCGTATCAGTGGGACGCGCGCACCGGGCTCTCGACGCGGATCATCCCCGGGCAGCCCGGCGGGATGCACACGGTGACGGGCCTGTCGCACGACGAGGGGAGCAAGGTGGCGTACAGCTCGGGCGTGCATCAGCACTCGTCGGCCATGCGCAGCCGCAAGCTCGCCGTGCTGCAGTCGCTGCTCCAGCCGCCGCCGGTGTACGGCGACGCCAAGGGTGATCTGCTGATCGTCGGATGGGGCAGCACCAAGGGCGCGATCGAGGAAGCGGTGGACCGCGCACGGGCCGAAGGGCTCCGCGTGTCGTCGCTGCACCTGCGGTTCCTGTCGCCGCTGGAGCCGGGACTCAAGAAGATCTTCCGGCAGTTCCGCAAGGTGATGACGGTGGAGATCAACTACAGCGACGACCCCGGCGATCCGTTCATCACCGAGGAGAACCGCCGCCGCGGCCAACTGAGCATGCTGCTGCGCAACGCGACGCTGGTGGACGTGGATTGCTGGACGCGCGTGCCGGGTGAGCCGCTGCGTCCCGGCGCGATCGTCGACGCCATCCGCGGCCAGCTGGCGAGTGGAGGACGTGAGTCATGACGCTGACCGGCGGACACCTTCCGGTGCTCGAGTTGCACGCGGACGATTACGAATACGAGATGAGCGATTACGAAGGCGCGCGCGCCCGCTGGTGTCCGGGCTGCGGCGACCACTCGATCCTCACGGCAGTGCAGCGTCTGCTGGCAGCCGAGCAACTCGTGCCGGAGAACACGGTGTTCGTGTCGGGCATCGGCTGCTCCAGCCGCTTCCCGCACTATCTCAAGACGTACGGCTTCCACGGAATTCATGGCCGCGCGCTGCCCATCGCCACCGGCATCCGCCTCACCCGCCCGGATCTGACGGTGTTCGTGGTGATGGGCGACGGCGACTGCACGTCGATCGGGGCCGGCCACTGGGTACACGCGCTGCGATACAACCCTGACCTCACGGTCATGATGCTGGACAACGGCATCTACGGGCTGACCAAACAGCAGACGTCGCCCACCACGCCGCAGGGCTTTCCGAGCAACACGCAGCCGCGCGGCAGTTGGCTGCCCGCGCTCAATCCGCTCTCGGTGGCGCTGGGCGTGACCAACGCCTCGTTCGTGGCCCAGACGGCCGAGTGGGTGCCGTCGCACCTGTACGCCACGCTGCGCGCGGCGCGGCAGCACCGCGGGCTCAGCTTCGTGCGCATCCTGCAGCGCTGCCCCATCTATTCGAGCGCGATCTTCCTGCGGGCGGTGCAGGACCCGGCCAACATCGCCATGCTCGTGCACGATGACGGCGTGGTGGTGCCAGAACTCGGCAAGCTCTACAAGAACCAGATCGCGCACGACCCGCACGATCTGGACGCGGCGCGGCGCATGGCCGGCGCCACCGACCGCCTGCACCTGGGGGTGTTCTTCCGGGATGACTCCAAGCCCCGTTACGAGGAAACGCGGCGCGTGCCGCCGCGGACCGCGGCCGAACGGGTGGCTCTCATAGAGAAGGAGCTCGACCGCTATGCCGTCTGATCCCCGCACCGCGCAGGCGCTCCTGGCGCTGGCCCAGCCGATCGCCGAATTCCGCACGCTGGTGGAGGGCGCGCTGGCCCAGGCCGAGGCGTTCCTCGCCGCGCAGGGGGCGAGCAGCGAAGACGAGGCGGCGCGCGCCCGCGCGGAACTCGGCGTGTTCAGTAGTGCGCGCGTTGATGCGGCGGCGTTCGCATCGCTCTTTCCAAAGGCCCGCCGCGTGGACGCGGCGGGCCTCGACGCGATGCGCCGCGCGGTGGAGGTGCTCCGGTCGGTGAGCGCGCGGGGCAACGACCTGTTCCTGGTGAACGTGCCGTCGGGGGCGCGGTTGGGCGCGGCGGTGAGTGGGGCGCTGAGCGCGACTGGCCGGGCGTTCGGCGCGGCGATGCTGGCGGATCAGGTGCGCGGCGGCCGGTATCAGCCCGCCCAGCACGACCACCTGCTGGACGAAATCGAGTTCCTGGACTGGAGCAAGACGGAACGCCGCGTGGCGCCGCCGCTCGTCGTCGAAGTGGATGGGGTGGATGTGCACGCGGGCGCGCTCACCGACTTTGCGGACGGGCGCGAGAAGCTGGTGCTCGTGGTGCGCGGGCCGTGCGCGCCGGCGCCGCTGGCCCGATGCCTCACGCCCGGCACGCTCGTGCTGCAGACCACCGACGGGTCCGGCCTCGATCGCGTGGCATCGTTCGACGGCCCGGCGATCGCGGCGATGATGCCGCAGGGCGCGGCGGTCTTTATGCACGATCCGCTGGGCGGTCGAGAGCCGTGGCAGCGGATCACGGTGCACCACCTGTCCGACGCGCCCAAGCGTGCGATCGGCGGGCTGAGCGCGTTCCAGATGGGGCAGGACGTCAGTCTGCTGGCCGACCTCGCGCGCACGCCGTTCGCGGTGCCCGCGGCTGGCGGCGCCGGGACGCCGGCGGTGGGTGCGTCGGATGCCGTGGACCGGATCGCGTCCTGGCTGCTCACGCAGTCGGACCTGAGCGGCCAGGCGTGACCTCGTGAACGCCCTGTCGGTAACCCTCCACGCGATCCTGATCCTCGGTGGAGTCGGATTGGTCTTCGGCGTCTTCATCGCCCTGGCCAACAAGCAGCTGTGGGTCTACGAGGATCCGCGCATCGAGATCGTGACGCAGATGCTGCCCAATGCCAACTGCGGCGCCTGCGGACATCCGGGCTGCCGCGCGTTCGCTGAGGGCGCGGTGGCCGGGCACATCGCGCCCTCGGAATGCACGGTAGCCAGCGACACGGTGCACTCGGCGATTGCCGCTTTTCTGGGCGTGGACGCGGGCTCGGCGTCGCGGCGCGTGGCGCGCGTGCTGTGCGCGGGCGGAACGGACGTTGCGCTGTCGCAGGCCGACTATCGCGGGCTCGGGACCTGCTCGGCGGCGGCGGCGGTGGCCGGCGGCGGCAAGGGGTGCGCGTGGGGATGCCTGGGACTCGCCGACTGCGAGCGGTCGTGCACGTTCGATGCGATCCGGATGAGCGAGACGGGCCTGCCGGTGGTGGACGTCACCAAGTGCACGGCGTGCGGCGACTGCGTGGAGGCGTGCCCCAAGGGGCTGTTCACGATCCTCCCGCTGGACGCGCACCTGCTGGTGCAGTGTCGCAATCTCATTGGCGGAGACGACGCCCTCGACCAGTGCCGCGTGGCGTGCACCGCCTGCGGCAAGTGCGTGCAGGACGCGGCGCCGGGATTGATCAGCGTATCGAGTGGAGTGGCCGTGGTGGACTATGAGCGAATCACGCTGGCCGAAGAGCGCGCCGTGGAGCGCTGCCCGACCGGCGCGATCGTGTGGCTTACCGGCGCGCAGTTTGCCCGCGTGCTGGCGACCGTGGGGAGCGAGAGCGCATGAAACTGTGGACCAAGGACAAGCCCGCATCGGGCGCGCCGTCGGCGCCGCCGTACCCCGGAATTCCGCGCGCCGTGGACGGCAGCGGCGCCGTGGTGGCCATGGAGACCGCCGGCGGCGAGGCCGCGGGCGCATATCCGATCACGCCGTCCACGCAGATGGGCGAAGGGTGGGCGGCGGCGGTGGCCGAGGGCCGCGAGAACGTGAACGGCCGCCGGCTGCTCTTTTTCGAACCCGAAGGCGAGCACGCGGCAGCGGCGGTCACGGCGGGGATGTCGATGTCCGGGCTCCGCGCCACCAACTTCTCGAGCGGGCAAGGCATCGCGTACATGCACGAGTCGTTGTACGCGGCCGTGGGCAAGCGGCTCACGTACGTGCTCAACGTGGCGGCGCGGGCGATGACCAAGCACGCGCTCAACGTGCACGCCGGCCACGACGACTACCACGCCGTGGACGACACGGGGTTCTTCCAGATCTTTGCCAAGGACGTGCAGGAGGCGGCGGATCTGAATCTCATCGCGCACCGGATCGCCGAGCTGTCGCTCAACCCGGGCATCTGCGCGCAGGACGGCTTTCTCACCAGCCACGTGATCGAGAGCGTGCGATTGCCCGAGCCGGCGCTGGTCAAGCAGTACCTGGGCGATCCCTCCGACCGCATCGAATCGCCCACGCCGGCGCAGCGCCTGGTGTTCGGCGACACGCGGCGCCGGATCCCCGAGATGTTCGACCTGGACTATCCGGCGATGCTCGGCGTGGTGCAGAACCAGGAGAGCTACGCGCAGGGCGTGGCCGCGCAGCGGCCGTTCTACTTCGACCACGTGGCGGCGCTCGCCGACCGCGCGTTCGACGAATACGCGCAGTTCACGGGCCGCCGCTACGCGCGGTCCACCGGGTACCGGCTGGACGACGCCGAGTGGGTGATCGTGGGCCAGGGATCGGTGGTGCCGAACGCCATGGCGGTGGCGGACCATCTGCGCGAGGCCCGGGGCCTGAAGGTGGGCGTGTTGAACCTGACGATGTTCCGCCCCTTCCCGGCGGATCTCGTGGCCGGGCTGCTCGCCGGCAAGCGGGGCGTGGTGGTGCTCGAACGCACCGACCAGCCGCTGGCCGTGGACGCGCCGATGCTGCGCGAGATCCGCGCCGCCATGGCCAAGGCCGTGGAGAACGGGCGGGCCCTGGGCGGCCCCGTGCCGCACGCGGGAATCCCGGCGCTGCGCGGCGAGCAGGTGCCCGACTTCTTCTCGGGCTGCTTTGGCCTCGGCAGCCGCGACCTCCAGCCCGGCGATCTGGTGGCGGCGGTGGACAACATGCTCCCCGGCGGCGCGCGTCGCCGGCAGTTCTACCTCGGTGTGGAATTCGTGCACGAGGGCACGCGCATTCCCAAGCTGCAGATCTGGCAGGAGAAGCTGCTCGAGAGCTACCCGCACCTGAAGGAGCTGTCGCTCGCGCGGGCCGAGGCGCCCAATCTGCTGCCCGAAGGTTCGACGGCGGTGCGCATCCACTCCGTGGGCGGATGGGGCGCCATCACGATGGGCAAGAACCTCGCGATGACGGCGTTCGAGCTGTTCGGACTGCAGATCAAGGCCAACCCCAAGTACGGCTCGGAGAAGAAGGGACAGCCGACGACGTTCTACGCGGTGCTCGCGCACGATCCCATCCTGCTGAATTGCGAACTGAAGCACGTGGACGTGGTGCTGTCGCCCGATCCGAACGTGTTCCGCCACAGCGACCCGCTGGACGGGCTCGCCGACGGCGGCGTGTTCGTGATCCAGAGCGAGCTCGCGCCCGACGCGCTGTGGCGCACCCTCCCTTCGCGCGTGCGGTCGGCGATCCGCGACCGCAACATCGCGCTGTTCGTGCTCGACGCGTTCGCGATCGCGCGCGAAGAAGCTTCCGATGTCGAGATGCGCTACCGCATGCAGGGCGCGGCGTTCCTCGGCGCGTTCTTCCGGACGTCGTCGCTGATCACGAGCGAGCAGTCCACGGAAGAGAAGGTCTTCGCGGGTGTGCGCAAGCAGTTCCAGAAAAAGTTCGGCCATCGCGGCGAGACCGTGGTGGAGGACAACCTGCGGGTGATCCGCCGCGGGTTCGACCAGGTGCTGGCCGTGAAGCCGATCGTCGTCGAGGAGCACGACGAGCCGGGCACGGTGCCGCACATCCCGTCACTGCTCGATGTGCCGGAGGCCGAGGACGGCATCGGCAATCCGGGACGGTTCTGGGAGCAGGTGTGCACGCTCTGTGGCCTGGGGCAGGACGGCATCGCCGATCCGTTCGCGGCGATCAGCGCCATGCCGGCGGCCACCGGCGCCGTGCGCGACATGAGCGGCGTGCGGCTGGAAGTGCCGCGGTTCATCGCCGAGAAGTGCACGGGCTGCGGTCAGTGCTGGACGCAGTGTCCGGACTCGGCGATTCCGGGACTGGTGAACAGCGTGGAAGATCTGCTGACCGCCGCGATCGATGTATCCACCAACGGCGTCACGTTTGACCGGCTGCGTCCGGTGACCAAGCACTGGGCGCGCGAGACGCAGCGCCTGTTCACCAAGGATCCGTCGCTCGCCGTGCCGGCGGCATTCGCCGCGGGCTACACGGCGGTGGCCGACAAGATGGGATGGGACGCCGAGCGGCGCGCCGAGACCGACCGGGAATTCGCCGTGGTGCAGGAGCGGCTTGCCGCGTTCCCGCTGGCGCGCACCAAGCCGTTCTTCGACGCCGTGGAAGGGCGCGAGAAGGGTGGGGGCGGCTTGCTTTCGATCACCGTGAACCCCGAGACGTGCAAGGGGTGCAACCTCTGCGTGGCGGTGTGCCCCGACGGCGCGCTGGAAACCATCCGCCAGGACGAGGCCGCGCTCGTGGAATTGCGCCGCAACTGGGCGCTGTGGGAGCATCTGCCCGACACCGCCGACCGGTTCGTGAACGTCTCGGACGTGGACGAGGGGATCGGCGTGCTGTCGTCGCTGCTGCTCAAGAAGGACAGCTACCGCTCGATGGTGGGCGGCGACGGGGCGTGCATGGGGTGCGGCGAGAAGACCGCGGTGCACCTGATCGTGTCGTCCATCCACGCGTCCATGCAGCCGCGGGTGGCCAAGCACGTGGCCAAGCTCGACGGGCTGATCGCGGGCCTCGACGCGCAGGCGCGCGAGCTGCTCGCGTCGGGCGCCGATCTCGGCGCGGCCGTGAAGGCCAAGGGCGCGGTGACGGTGCCGGTGGACGCGGCCAAGCAGGAGCGGCTCAAGCGGATCACCGACACCCTGGACGACCTGCGCGACCTGCGCTGGCGCTACGTGGAAGGGCCCGGCGGCAACGGCCGCGCTTCGATGGGCATGGCCAACAGCACCGGCTGCTCGTCGGTATGGGCGAGCACGTGGCCGTACAATCCGTATCCGTTCCCCTGGGTCAACCACCTGTTCCAGGATTCGCCGTCGATCGCGATCGGCCTGTTCGAGGCCCAGATGCGCAAGATGGCCGACAACGTGGCCGCGGTGCGGCGCGCCGATCTGCTGCACGACGGGTCGTACGACGCGGCCACCCACGAGCCGGCGCTCCACGCGCTGACGTGGCAGCAGTTCACGGACGACGAATTCGCCCTCTGCCCGCCGATCGTCTCGATGGGCGGCGACGGCGCGATGCTCGACATCGGATTCCAGAACCTCTCGCGGCTGCTCGCGTCGGGCAAGCCGATCAAGGTGGTGGTGCTCGACACGCAGGTGTATTCCAACACCGGCGGACAGGCGTGCACCTC
>DATLUQ010000026.1 GCA_035533015.1 Gemmatimonadaceae bacterium
TGAATGTCGGGGATCTGACGACCCGTTCTCGCGGCCTGCGGCGCGGCGTGCTCGCATGCGCCCTGTTGGCGACCGCGGCGGTCGTTCCGGCGCAATCGGTCGACGTGCGCGCGGTGCGTGAGGGTTCGCTGGTTCGCCTCCGAGCCACCGTACACTTCACGGCGTCGCCGGCGGTGGTCTGGTCGGTGCTGACCGACTACGAGGGGCAGGGGCGGTTCGTGCCAGGAATTGTCGAGAGTCGATTGCTGTCGCGCGATTCCTCCGGGAGCGTCGTGCGACAGCGGGGCAGCGTGGCGGTACTCGTCTTTCGCTTTCCCTTCGATGTGGTGTATGCCACCGTCGAGCAGCCGCCCACGGCACTGACCGCGCGACTCGTTCGAGGGAGCGTTCGCCGGATGCAAAGCACGTATCATCTGAGTCCCGACGGCGCTGGTACGCTGCTCGAATACCGGGGCGAGGTGGAGGTGAGCGGATGGTTGCCACCGCTCATCGGGCCCGCGATCGTGCGAGGACAGGTCGAAAGTCAGTTGAAAGCGATCGCGGCGGAGATCGACCGTCGTGCACGCGAGCGCCGACCACCCTGATATGACTCACCTTTCGTCAATACGCGCTTCTGCCGGTGGTCCGATGGCGACGCATTCCATCGATTACTTGACCCTGCGACACCTCGCCCCAGCCAGGTGGTTGCGCGCCCGCGTGTCGCGTGTTCTTGGCGGCCGTGAGGCGTGGCCGCTGGTGTTTCGGGCTCCGCACGCAGCCTCTGGGTTTCCACAGGGCACGAGCGGCAACCTCTACGTGCATCTCCCGTTCTGCCAGCACCTGTGCCCTCATTGCCCGTACAATCGCATCACCTTCCAGTCCGGGATGGTACGTGACTACGGGCGAGCGCTCGAGCGGGAACTCACCGCATACCTGGCGCGCGCCGATGCGCCGCCCGTGCGGACGCTGTACTTCGGCGGCGGAACACCCAGTCTCACTCCGGAGCTGATCGAACTGGTCATTACCCTGGTACGCTCCCATCTCGTTCATGGCGCCGAGGTCGGGGTTGAAGTCCATCCGCGGGATGCGGACCCCGCGCTGCTCGCGCGGTTGCGTGTCGCTGGCGTCAACCGCATCAGTCTCGGTATCGAGACCCTGCGTCCAGATCTGCTCAAGTCGTTGGGCCGGCACTACACGCCGGAGCAAGGCCTGCAGGCCATTCGGTCCGCGCAGCGTGGCGGCTTCGACTTCGTGGATGTGAACCTCATCCACGGAATTCCGGGACAGCGAGCCGACGAGGCCATCGCTGACGCCGAGCGGATCGTGGCCCTCGGCGTGGACCAGATCTCGGCATATCCGCTGTTCGGGTTCGCCCATACGCCACTCGGCCGGCGCGGCGGGGTCGGCCCGGCGTCAGATCGTGAGCGCCTGCGCGCGCAGCGCGGGGTTTCACGCGTCTGCCGGGCGGCGGGCCTCGCGCGCACGTCCGTCTGGAGCTTCACGCGCGCTGGCTTGTCTCCGTACTCCACCGTCACGCACGAGGACTACGTCGGCTTCGGTGCCGGCGCCGGCTCGAAAGTGGGCGGCGTCTTCTGGTTCAACACGTTTTCCATTCCCGAGTACAACGCGTGTCTCGAGCCGCGCCCAGCCCTCGTGCTGCACGTCGGCGAGCGCTTGCGCCGGCTGCACTGGCTCTATTGGGCCATCTACGGAACGCACATCACGTCCGAGCGGTACCGCACCCTGTTCGGCAAACCGATCGAACGGGATTTCGGCCGCCTGTTATGGGCGATGCGGATGGCCGGATTGGCGCGGCACGACGCGACCGGCTGGAAGATCACGGAACGCGGAGCCGTCTGGGTGCATCGCCTGCAGAGTCTCTTTTCACTCAGCTACATCGACGAATTGTGGACGCGCTGCCGGCACGAAGCGTGGCCGACGGAAGTCGCCCTAGTCTGATGCGACGTCCTCCGGGCGGCCCAGAGGAAGCGGGCTCGGCTCTGGATTGCGGTAGGTCCACCCGATGGCGAAGTTCCCCTGCCGTCGCCGAACGCGTCCGGCTTGCGTTTGCGTTCTGTTCATCATCCCACACAGGAGTCGTTCCGTGATCGCTCGCCGCTCGGCCTCCCTGGCCGCCGCTTGCGCCCTACTCGCATTCAGCGCCATCCCCGCGCTCGCCCAGAAGGCGGAGAAGCCCGCCTCGGACACCGTTGCCGCGGTGCCGTCCGAGAGTGCATCCGTGACGCAGCACGTGATCACGCTCAACGGAGAGACCGTGCACTACACGGCCACGGCCGGCAACCTGCTCGTGCGCAACGACTCGGGCGCGCCGATCGGCAGCTTCTTCTACGTGGCCTACACCAAGGACGGCGCCGACCCGCTCAAGCGTCCGGTGACGTTCCTGTACAACGGCGGACCGGGGTCGTCCACGATCTGGCTGCACATGGGTTCGGTGGGTCCGCTGCGGGTCGTCACCGACGACGCTGCGTCCACGCCGCCCGCCCCGTACGAACTGAAGGACAACCCGTACAGCCTGATCGACAAGAGCGACCTCGTGTTCGTCGACGCCATGGGTACCGGCTTCAGCCAGATCGTGGGCAAGGGCACCGGCAAGGAGTTCTTCGGCGTGGACGCCGACATCCGGTCGTTCGCCGACTTCATCACCCGCTACGTGACCGTCAACAACCGGTGGAACTCACCCAAGTTCCTGATGGGCGAATCGTACGGCACGACGCGATCGGCGGGCCTGGCCGATGCGCTGCAGGAGCGCGGCATGCCGCTCAACGGCGTGGTGCTCGTGTCGTCATATTTGAATGCATATGTCGATTTCAGCGGGCCGCCCCTGGCGCTCGACCTGCCGTACGAACTGTACCTGCCGACCATGGCGGCCACCGCCTGGTACCACGACAAGCTCTCGCCGAAGCCCGCGGACCTGGCGGCGTTCCTGGCGCAGGTGCGCGCCTTCGCCCTGGGCGACTACGAGCAGGCGCTGGACAAGGGCTCGCACCTGGGCGCCGCCGAGCGCGACGCCGTGGTGGCCAAGCTCCACCAGTACACCGGGATCTCGGAGCAGTACTGGCGCGAAGCGAACCTGCGGCTCACCCCCGACCGATTCGAGAAGGAACTGTTGCGCGACGAACGGCGCACCGTGGGCCGTCTCGATGCCCGGTACGAAGGGATCGATCACGATAATGCCGGCGAGAGTCCCGAATACGACGCCGCCGACGCCGCCATCAACGGACCCTTCACCACGGCGTTCAACTACTACCTCAAGAACGGCCTCCACTATACGAGCGACCGCCGCTACCTGACCACCAACTACGGCGTCGTGGGGCGCAGTTGGGACGACCATCACCACGGCGCGGACATGCTCGATGTGGCCGAAGACCTTCGCGACGCGATGTCCAAGAATCCGCAACTCAAGGTGTTTTCGGCCAACGGCTATTTCGACTTCGCCACGCCGTTCTTCGAGACGGAATACACCCTGGACCACATGGGGCTCGCCCCGTCGCTGGCCAAGAACATCACGTATGGCTACTACCAGTCGGGGCACATGATCTACATGCACACGCCGGCGCTCGCGCAACTCAAGCACGATCTGGCGGCGTTCTACGACTCGACGCTGAGCCATTAGGGCATTCCCGCACGCGGCGGTTCCAGAATAGGGTTATCATTGCGACGAGGGCACGCCGTGAGGCGGGCCGGGCGCCGGGGCTCGTCTGGTCCCGGCCCTCGCCGACCGCGGCGGAGCCCTCGAAACTGAACGGTGTCCATGACCGGGGAGGAGGAAATGCGCGTTTCTGTGATGGGTACGAAATCTGCCGCGGCCGCCGCGGTGCTTGCCATCGTACTTACCGCCTGCGGCGGCGGCGAGAAGAACGCGGCCGATACGACCTCGGCCGCAGTGGCGGCGGCCGCAAGCGCCGCCGCTGCAGCGGTGCCTGCGGCCGCGCCGGCCGGCGCGCTGCCGTCCGGCGCCACGATGGGGATGGTCGCCGAGGGCGATAGCATCTTCCATGGGCAAGCGGCTGGCGGGCTGTGCTTCACGTGCCACGGGATGGATGCGAAAGGCACCCCGCTTGCGCCTTCGCTGGCCGACACTGTCTGGCTCACCGGCGACGGGAGCTACGCATTCATCCAGAAGCGCGTGATCGACGGAATGCCAAAGCCCGCGGCACCCTACGTCGCACCGATGCCGCCCATGGGAGGCGCCAAGCTCACTCCGGATCAGGTGAAGGCCGTCTCGGCATACGTCTACTCCATCAGCCACACCGGGGCCTGATTCGATCGGCGCTCTCCGCCGCGCTGCGCACTGGGCGGTGTGCGAAGACGGGCGGCGACTCCGATCGAGTCACCGCCCGTCTTCGCGCATCCGTTCAGCAGCTGATCATCCCTTGCACGCCGGGCCGCCGAACCTCCCGCCGCCGAAGCCGGGCCCGCCGGCCGGCTCGGGCGGCGCCGGTTGCCGCGGCCAGGTGTTGTCGGAGATATCGAGATCCGGGAACCGGCAGTGCGGATCGAGCACGATGCGCTCGATCTTGCGCGCGCCGAAGTCGAGCGTCGCCTTGAACGTGCGGCTGCCGTTGAACCACACGTCCACCGGCCAGGTGACGGTGGCCGTCGAATCATCGATCATCACGGCGTTCCGCATGTGCCGGATGGCCGGGCCCTTGGGTGCGAAGTGGACGTTCAAGACCACGGGCGACGGCATCTGCCCGGCCTGGTGCACGGTCACCACGGTGCGCCCGGCCGACGTGGTCACGTTCTGGATGGACCCATCCACGGCGTCGGTGGTGAACAGCCAGTAGTACCAGAACCACCCGAGGTCGCGGTGCAGGGCATTGCTCATGAAGAACGCATAGTCCCACGGTGACGGATGCTTGAACCGCCAGGCGTGAGCGTACTCGCTCATCGCATGCCACACGGCGCTGTCGCCCACGATGCCGCCGAGCATGGACAACATCATCGGCGCCTTGCTGTACGCCTGGAAGGAGTACATCGGGCCGCCGTAGTTGGCGTCCCACATCATCGGAGCTTCGCGTTCGTTGCCGCTCGTCATTCCGTAGCGCTGGCCCGGGCCGTCGAGATCGGCCGGCAGGTGCTGCCGGTCGTCGCGCGACAGGATGTTCATGTACTGGTTGAACCCTTCGTCCATGAACGGATACCAGGTCTCGTTGGTGCCGAGCGTCATCGGCCACCACTCGTGCCCGGTCTCGTGATCGGAGGCACCGACGCTCGACATGATGAACATCGGATACTCCATGCCGAGTTCCGGGCCGTCCACCATGGTCATGGTCGGAAAGCTGTAGGGTATCCAGAGTTTGGAATAGAACTCGAGGGCGTGACGCACGGTGGGGCCCGCGTCGGCGTATGCCGGCGCGTGGCCGGGCAGGTACATGATGTTGATGGGGACGTTCATGCCCGAGCCGGGGATCACGGCGTGCGCCCCGTCCCACACGAACTGGTCGGACGTGGCCCAGGCGACGTCGGCCGCGGTATCGGCCACGAAGTGCCACACGAGCCGGTCGCCGGCCGCGGTGGCGCGGCCGGGTCCGAATTCGTCGGGGCTCAGGATGCGGACGGTCGAGTCGGCGGTGAGGGCCTGCGTCAGCCGTTCCCGTTCGGCGGCCGTCAGCACGTCCTGCGGGTTCTGCAGAATGCCGGTGGCGCCCACGAGCCAGCCCGCCGGGAGATCCAGCTTGACGTCGAAGTGGCCGAAATTATTGTAGAATTCTGATGGCCCCAGATACGGGTCGGTATCCCAGCCGCCGTCCCGCAGGTCGTCGAACACGGTCACCCGGGGGTACCACTGACCCACCTGGTACAGCGTGTCGCCCCACGCGCCCATCCGGATGCCGCGCGTCGGCGCCACCACCTTGGGCACCGTGAAGTGCCAGTCGGCGTCGAGGGCAACGCTGCCGTGCGCCGGCACCGGCGCGGGCAGGGTGATGGTGGCCACCGTCTGCGACAGATTGAAGGCCGCGAGTTCCACCGGAGGCGCGGCGCCGCCCCGTCCGCCCCGTCCTCCGCGGCCACGCGCCGGGGCGCCGGGGTTGAGCGCCACCGGCTGTCCGTCCACGCGCAACGCGGTCACCTGCATGCCGTCGGTGATGTCGGTGACCTCCTCGGCCCGCGGCACGTTGGGGGCGAACAGGTTCTGATCCAGACGCAACGTGATGGAGTGCATCTCGTTGGGCCCGTTGTTCTGCACCACCACGTGCTCGTGGCCCGTCACCAACCCCGTGGCCGGGTCGAAGCGGGCGTCGATCGCGTAGTCGGTCCAGAGCTGCCAGTAGTTCCGCCCGGGCCGGCCAGTGGAGTCGCGGGTGCCGGCAGCGAAGGCGCGCCGGATCATGTCCGTCATCGGGATGTCGTGCTGGATGGCACGGTCTGGATATCTGCTGGTCGTCTGCGCAAAGCCGGGGGCCGGAAGCGCGGCCAGCGCGCCCAGCACGGCCAGCGCCACGAGAGAGCGAGAGCGCATGGGGAGAGTCCTCGTCAGGAATTCGTCGGAATAGCCGGCGGGACGCCGGACTCCCCAGACTTACCATGCGGCACTACATATTGAAAGGGACGCCCGTCCGGAGACCCAGCCATGAGACCCCCAGCCCGCCATCGCGAACAACACCGTACCGATCGCATCGGCTGGCTGCGCGCCGCCGTGCTCGGTGCCAACGACGGCATCGTGTCCACGGCCAGCCTGCTCGTGGGCGTGGCGGCGGCGAGTGTCGGACGCGGCGAGGTACTCGTGGCCGGCACGGCCGGTCTCGTGGCCGGCGCGATGTCCATGGCGGCGGGCGAATACGTGTCGGTCAAGTCGCAGGCCGAGACCGAGGAGGCGGACCTCACCCGTGAGCGCCGCGAACTGCGTGACGATCCGGAGGCGGAGCACGTGGAGCTGGCGGAGATCTACGTGAAGCGCGGGCTCGAGCCGGCGCTCGCCCGCCAGGTGGCGGACCAGCTCATGGTGCACGACGCGCTCGGCGCCCACGCCCGCGACGAACTGGGGATTTCGGAAGTCGTCGCGGCGCGCCCCATTCAGGCCGCGGGAGCGTCGGCGGCGAGCTTTGCCGTTGGGGCGATACTGCCGCTGATGGCGAGCGTGCTCGCGCCGTTGCCGATGCTGCTCCCGGCGGTGATCGCCGCATCGCTGATCTTCCTGGCCGTGCTGGGGGCCGTCGCGGCGCGCACCGGCGGCGCGCCCGTGCTGGCGGGCGCCGTGCGCGTGACCTTCTGGGGCGCCCTCGCCATGCTGGTGACGGCGGGCGTGGGCCGGCTGTTCGGGGCGGTGGTGTAGACCGCGCCGGCCGGATCAGCCGGCTGGCGAGCCACGGCCGTCAGAACGGCGGAACGGGTGTCGGACGCGCCAGGGCCGGCCACAGTGCGGGATCCTCGGTGCCCAGGACCCACACCGAATAGCCGCGCAGGTGGTACTGCGCAACGAGCGCCAGTTTGTCGACGAATGCCCGCGCGTCCTCCATCCAGAGATACTGGAACACTCCGTTCTCGCTCCACACGGCGTGCGGCGACTTCTGTATGCTGTCCCATCGCGCCGCCACGCGATTGGCGGCCAGCAAGCTCTCGGCGCGCGCGAACGGGATGTCGCGCCCGATCATGCGCGGGCCCTCCTTCTTGGAGTACGATGGAAACCACCAGTCCGAATACGAGGGAATGCCGAGTGAGATCTTGGCCGGAGCCACGCCCAGCGAGAGCACGTAGCGCAGGCACTGCTCCATCCACGGATAGCCGGCCACCGGACCGGCGGGGGAAACCCCCGTGTGCTCGGCGTACGTCATGAGCGAAATGAAATCGAGCGTATCGGCCAGGGCCTTGTAGTCGTACACCCCACGCCAGTTCGCGAAGATCCACCGGTCGTAGCTGTTGGTACCCGGGTCGTCGCTGGACCTCGGGACGACGGCTGCCGACAGCGTGCACCCCGCGTGGTGCACCGAATCGACGGCCGCGCGCACGAACGCCGTGAACCGTTGGCGGTCGGCCACGTTCACGTTCTCGAGGTCGAATTGGATGCCATCGAGGTGATCGGTGCGGCAGAGGGCGGCCAGGCTGCGCAGGGCGCGCCGCCGCGCCGAGGCGACGGTGAGCACGCGGTGGATGGCCGGCTGGCTGAACCCGGGGTTCATCACGAGCGGCACGAGCTTCACGTGGTGCTCGTGGGCGGCGGCCACGACGCGTGGGTCGAGATGCCCGGTGATCGCGCCCGTCGGCAGCAGGTCGAACACCTGCGGCGCAACGATGTCGATCTGACTCGCGTGGTCGATGAAGCTGCGCGTGCTCGCGTCGCTGCCCACCGCATACCAGAGGGCTTCCGGGTGCTGGGCCGGGGCGCCCGTCGGGATGGTCGCGAGCGCGAGGAGGATGGCGCCCATTGAGATCCGCATGGCGTTGAATGTAGGACGGTAGGAGGGTAGGACGGTAGGACGGAGCACGGCGGCGCGGGTTGCCGGCGGCTGGAGAGGGTGACATCATGGAAGCTGACCCTCTCTCCATTACATGCCTTCAACCGATACGAGTGCTGCAGCGCCCGACGAGGTCTTCAGGTCGCGCGTGGACCTGTGGCTGGTGGCGCTCATCGCCGTGGGGATCGGCGTGCCGATCGTCATCGTGAGTGGCCCCGGCACCGATCCGACGGGGGCGCTGGTCGGGCGCGCAATGGTCGGTGTCACATCGGTGCTCCTGGTGCTGTTCCTGAGCTGGCTGTATCGCACCACCCGCTACACCCTCGGGCCCGACGCGTTGACCGTGCAGTCGGGTCCGGAGAACTGGCGCATCCCCTATCGGGACATCAAGAGCGTGCGCCGCAGCCTCAATCCGCTCTCGGCGCCGGCCCTGTCGATCCGCCGGTTGAAGATTCTCTATGGCCCGGACGCCTGGGTGCTCATCTCGCCTCCGGACCGCGAGGCGTTCATCGCCGCGCTCGGCAAGCGCGTGCCGGGTCTCGAGGTCGAGCGCTGAACGACGGCCGCTTCCGGTCCACCCCGCGGGCCATCTAGCGGGGGTCGGGGTGCAGCTCGTTCAGGATCGGATGGTCCAGGCCGTTCAGGGTCCGCCGGGTGGGCGTCACGAGATCGAACACCACGACGTCGTTCGTCCCTCGCTTGAGCCAGGGGCCGGGCACGTACAGCGTCTGCTGCGGACCGATCTGCCAGAACCGTCCCAGCTGGTGACCGTTGACCCACACCGTGCCCTTGCCCCAGCCGCGCGTGTCGAGGAACGTGTCTCCGGTATGAGCAAGTTGGAAAGTGCCGCGGTAGAACGCCGGCCCATTCGGCTGGCCCGCGGCAAACGCCGGCGCCGGCGTGGATGCCATCGGCAGGGGGTACACGTCCCAGCCCGTGAGTTCGGCGCCGGCCAGCGTCACCGAATGCGTGATGCCCTTTTCTTCGGTGCGTAGCGGCTTGGCGAAGTTCACGCGCCCCGTGTTCTCCACGAGGATGTCGAGCCGGCCGCCGGCCGGCACCGATAGGGGCATGCTGTCCTGGCCCAGCCGCCGGTCGAGGGTCCCGGCGAGCGCGCCGTTCACGTATACCTGCGCGTAGTCGCGCACGTCGCGGATCACCAGCTCGCCACTCGCCCCCGCCGCCACCGACGTGCGGTACAGGATGTAGCCGTACGACTGGCCGAAGGTTTCCATGCCGCGCGGGCGCTCCACGTGCACCTTCGTGCCCAGCGTGCTCCACAGCGACGCCGCGGCACCCAGCGTGAACGCGGGCACGACGATCGGCGGCGGCGTGGCGGGCACGGGCGGCGGTGTCACCCCCGTCGCCTTGGCGATCGCGTCCCGGAAGGCGTAGTACTTGGCCGTCGGCCGTCCCGACTCGTCGAGCGCGGCATCGTAGTCGTAGCTCGTGGTCTGCGGATGGTAGTGCCCGCCGTCGATGTTCGCCCCATTCATGAATCCCCACGTCGTGCCGCCATGGAACATATACATGTTCACCGAATAGCCGCGGTCGAGCATCCACGACAGTTCCCGCGTCTGCTGCGCCGCGTTCGTCGTGTTGTGCGGGCGACCCCACTGATCGAACCAGCCGGCCCAGTACTCGCCGCTCATCAAGGGTTCGCCCGGCCGGAACCGCGCCAACTGCGCGAACGCGCTGTCGGCGTCGCCGGGCCCGAAGTTCACGACGGCGGGGAGATCGGGGAGCGTGCCGTTCGGCAACTCGCTCGGTCCGTCGGCCGTGTACAGCAGCACGTTCGTGAAGCCGGCGTGCACGAGCGCCGCCCGCTGCCACTCCAGGTACGCCTTGTCACTGCCGAACGAGCCGTACTCGTTCTCCACCTGCACGGCGATGATCGGGCCACCGTGGCTGGCCAACAGCGGCACCAGTTCCTTGCCCAACCGGTCGAGCCAACGCTCGGCGGGCTTGGTGAACCGCGGATCGGTGCTGCGCAGTACCGTCCCCGTGTCGGCGAGCAGCCAGGCCGGGTACCCGCCCAGGTCCCACTCCGCGCACACGTACGGGCCGGGCCGCAGGATGACGTGGAGCCCCTCCTCCTGCGCGATCCGTACGTACTCGGCGATGTCCTTCTGGCCGGAGAAATCGTAACGGCCGGGCGTGCTCTCGTGCAGATTCCAGAACACGTACGTGGTGATCGTGTTGAGGCCCATCGCGCGGGCCTTCTCGAGCCGGTCGCGCCAGTACTCGCGCGGTACGCGCGCGTAGTGCATGGAGCCCGAGATGATCTGGAACGGCTTGCCGTTCAGCAGGAAGCGGCCGGAGCCGGCCACGAGCGGCCCGGTCTGTGCGGCCGCCGGGACGGCGCCGGCCGCGAGGGCGAGGGCGAGGAGGATTCGGCGCATGCGCCAATCTAGCCCGGTGGACTGGTCCTCGTAACAGCGGCCATATAGACTCTGGCTCCACCGCCGCCAACCGAGCATGAGCCCCATGCCTGGATCACCATGACCCACCCAGACGAATGAGCGCCCCCATGGATCCCCGCGTCATCGCCCCCTCCGAGACCTTCCGCATCAACACCAAGCTGTTCCGTAACTGCCTGCACGACATGACAGCCGAGCAGGCGCAATCGCGTCCCGGAACCCTGGGCAACAGCGCCATCTGGGTGGCGGTGCACATGACCACGGCGCGGTTCGAGTTGCTCAAACGTCTGGGCGCCGCAGTCGCCAATCCGCTGCCCGCTGCGGTGACCACGGCCAAGTCCATCGACGACGTGAAGGCATGGCCCTCGTTGGACGACGTCCGGTCGGCGTGGGGCGCGGCGGCCCACGCGTTGCGCGACCGGCTGGCGGCAATGACGGCGGCCGACCTGAACGCCGCCGTCGAGGTGCGATTCCCCGTGTTCGAACAGACGGTGTTCGGCGTCCTCGTGTTTCTGACGCAGCACGAGACGTACCATCTGGGCCAACTCTCGCTGCTCCGCAAGCAGGCCGGGCTGCCGGCGATGAGCTATAGAGAACCCTGATTCGACCGACGCTCTTACGGTTACCCGCCAACCGGAGGTTGCCATGCCGTCTCTCACTCGCCGTGAATTCCTCGCCACGTCCGGCTCGTGCGCCGCGCATCTCGCGCTCGTGGCGGCCGTGGCGCCACGCGCGCTGCGTGAATTGTGGGCGGCGCGGCCGCGCGGTCCGATCGTGGCCACGGAGCCGTTCGGGCGGCTCGAACGCCTCGCCGACGGCGTGTGGGCGCTCGTCTCCACGCCGCTCGCCGGCGACTATACGACGGTCTCCAACGGCGGGATCATCGTGGGCACGCACGCAGTGCTGGCCATCGAGGGGTTCAACACGCCCCGGGGCGCCCAGTGGTTGGCCGGCAAGGCACGCGAACTCACCGGGCGCTGGCCCACGCACGTGATCGTGACGCACTACCATTCGGACCATTCCAACGGCGTCGCGGGGTACCTGGCCGACGGCCACCACGCCGAGTTCCGTACCACGCAGATCACGCGCGACGAGGCGATCGCGCGCAACAAGCCGGCGGATGACGCGCGCACGGCCGCGCTGCGCGACGCGGTGCTGCTGTCGCCCACGGACGCCGCGAACTTCGACCTCGGGGGGCGCGCCATCGGCCTCCTGCCGCACCTGGGCCACACCGACAGCGACGTGGCGCTCGCCATCGACGAACTCGATCTCGTGTTCTGCGGCGATCTCTTCTGGAACGCGATGTTCCCCAACTACGTGGACGCGATTCCGAGCAAGCTGTCGGAGTCGGTGCGCGCGCTTCGACAGCGCGATGCCCGCACGTACGTGCCCGGCCACGGCGCGGTGGGCACGCCCGAAGACTTCGCCCGGTATGCGGCGATGATCGACGATGTGGAGCGCGCGGCGCGCCGGGCGCACGAGGCGGGCACGAGCGCCAAGGACGCGGCGGCGGCATACGAGTTTCCTCCGTCCACCGGGCAGTGGACACTGTTCGGCAAGACGTTCGTCGAACGCGGGTTCACCGCCTGGTACCGCGAACTCGACGGCACGCGTTGAAGGCGTGGGGTGGCGCGGTGTGCGAGGGAACCCGCGATATGCGAGGTTGACGTAGCGGCCGGCAACAATTCCGCGAATTGCGGGGTACCCCCAGGCAACCGCAACGGGGGATCATCATGAAGCGTGCATTCGCGGGAGCTGCAACCGCCGTCGTGCTGTGCCTGACCGTGGCGCGCCCCGCGCGGGCGCAGGGCGGCGGAATCGGGCTCAAGGCGGGCCTCTCGTACGGCAGTGTTTCCAACGTGGGGCTGTTGCCGGGCGATCTGCACTCGCGGTCGGGCTTCGCGGCCGGGCTCGGATTGGAGTCGGGCGGTCCCGTGGGTTTCGGAATCGAGGGACTGTACGCGCAGCGCGGGGTGACCGGCGGTGCGCCGGGCGACGCGCGGGAGCTGAACTACGTGGACGTGCCGGTCTACCTGCGCATTGCCGCACCGGTGCCCGGCATTTCGCCGTTCGCGTATGCCGGTCCGCAGGCGTCGTTCGAACTGCAGTGCCGGGCGGGCGGGGCTGATTGCCCCGCCACCGGGCGTCCCACCACGTCGTATTCCGGCGTGATCGGCGCCGGCCTGCGTCTGCCGGGCGGGCTCACGGTGGAGGGTCGGTACGTGTACGGGCTGACCGATCTGAAGCTGAACACGATCAGCACCACCGAGAGCTACCGTACCCGGTCGTTCCTCGTGCTGGTCGGGTTCGGCTTCTAGCGCGTCATCGCGCCCGTGCCAGCGCGGTGGCGGTGTTGTTCACCAATGCCGCTTCGGCCATGAGGGCGTCGGCGATGCGGCCGATCTGGGCGTTCACGTCGCTCCACTCGTTCTGCTCGATCGCCTCGCGGGCGCCCGGCATGGTCTTCACGCCGTACCCGGTGTAGAAACCCGGCGCGTAGAGCAGGTGCCGGTACCAGGGCCGCTTGGGCAGCCCGTCGAGCGACGTGAGGTCGCGTTCGGACTTGAGCAGTTGCTCGTTGACCCCGCGCAGCACGGCCTCGGCGGTGTCCGACGTCCGAGTCCAGGAGCCATACGCTTTCTCGAATGCCGCGGCCGCCTGGGTGAGCGTATCCACCGCGTTGAGCAGCGGGGCGAAGTTGAACTGCGGCGGCGGCACTTCCACGGCGGGCGCCGAGGTGGGGTCTCGCGGGTCGCTCGTGACTGCATAGTCTCCGGCCGCCACGGCCCGGTTCGTGGCGCCGATCGTGGCCGCCCGCTCGTCGCGCAGCTGCTCGAGTTCCCGGGTGTAGCGCTGCACGGTCTGCGCGAGGTTGGTGAACACGAACGGCAGTACGTCGGCGTCGGCCAGGCGCATCACGGCCTTGCCCACGGTTTGCGAAAGCGCGCGCCCGTAGACGAACGACGTATCGCTGAAGTGCGTGTACCAGTAAAAATCGTCGTAGATGGAGTGGTAGATGCCGCTGTGGTCCTCGCCGCCGTACCCGAGGTTCAACGACGCGATGCCCAGATGTTGCAGGAAGGGCGTGTAGTCGGAGCCCGAGCCCAGCGCGCCGATCTGGAGGTCGCCGTTCCCACCGCCGGTGCCGCCGCCGCGTCCCCCGCGCCCGCCAACGGCGAGGCGCGCCTTGTCTCGCGCCCAGACGCTCACGTGCGACTCCGGATCCGTGACGTCCTTGGCCACGCCGTTGATGAAATCCTCCAGGGAGTGCGAGCCGGAGATGCCCAGGTAGCCGCGGCCATTGCCGTCGGTGTTGAGATAGGCCACCGCGTGCTGTTGCAACTCGTCCGCGTGCTCTTCGGCCCACTCGGTGGAGCCCAGGAGGCCGGGCTCCTCGCCGTCCCAGGCGGCGTAGATGATCGTGCGCTTGGGCCGCCAGCCCTGCTTGTACAGCTCGCCCAGCGCGCGGGCCTCTTCCAGTTCGGCCACCTGTCCGGCGAGCGGATCGGCGGCACCGTTCACCCACGCGTCGTGGTGGTTACCGCGGACGATCCACTGGTCGGCTTCGCTGGTGCCCGGCAGCTTGGCAATCACGTCGTGGATGGGCTTGATGTCCCAGTTGGACTTCACCACCAGGTGCACCCGGGCCGGGCCAGCGCCCAGCCGGTACGTGATCGGCAGCCCGCCGCGCCACGACGCCGGCGCGACCGGACCGCCCATCGCCTCGAGCAAAGGCTTCGCGTCGCCGTACGAGATGGGTTGTACGGGGATCTTGGACAGCACCGTGGATTCGCTGATCGGCAGCCGCTTGGCGTCCTTGGTGGCGCCCCAGCCTGGCGTGAGCGGGTCACCGGTGTAGGTGGGCATGTCTTCGACGCTGCCGCGCTGCACGCCCTGCGATGGTCGCATCGGGCCGTTGGGGAACACCGTGCCGTCCGCGTATCCGTCGTCCGCCGGATCGGAGTAGATGAGGCAGCCGATGGCGCCGTGCTCGGCGGCCACCTTCGGCTTGATGCCGCGCCACGAGCCGCCGTACTTGGCGATCACGATCGCGCCCTTCACCGAGATGCCATGCCGCGCCAGCTCCTCATAGTCGGCGGGCACGCCGTAGTTCACGAATACCAGTGGACCGGTCACGTCGCCGTCGGCGGAGTAGGCGTTGTACGTGGGAAGCTGCTCCGTCTTCTGCCCCGACGTCGGATCCACGGCCACGGTCGGCTCCTCGAGCCGCGCCGTGTAATGCGTGGGCGCGATCAACTCCACCAGCCGCTGCTTGGGCGTGGGGAAGAGGACATAGAACGTCTCGATGTGCGCGTCCCATCCCCACGACTTGTACTGCGCCAGGATCCACTCCGCGTTGGCCGAGTCGTAGGGCGAACCCACGTGGTGGGGGCGCGCGGAGAGCAGCTGCATCGCGGCGCGCATGCGCGCCGGATCGGGAATGGCATCGAACTTGGCCTCCCAATCGCGTTCGATCTGGGACGACGCCGCCGTGAAGCCGCGCAGCGGAGGCTCGGGGGCAAAGCGCGCGGGAACGAGGGCCAGTCCGCCGAGCGCGACGAGGAGCGAGGGCGTGAATCGGGACATCATGGCAGGGGTCGTGGAAGGGGGTGGGGAACTGCGGCCGGCCCGGCCAAATTGCCTCGCAATCCACGCGGGCGCCAGACGCCGGCGCGCGCAGAGTCCGTGAAGCCGGGGCCGCCGGTTGGGACGCTGGTGCGCGCATGGTTGGTGCGGCATCTTCATGAGCGCACGACGTCCGCCCTCGGCGGCGCTAACTCCGCGGCCACCGCGACGGCCCCATCCGGGAGCCCCATGCCCTGCCTGTTCGCGATCATCGCACTCGCCACACCGCGCTTCGTGATCCTGCTGCTGTGGCTGTTCACCGGCTGGTTCGGCGGGCTGTTCACCGCTGCTCTCTGGCCCGTGCTCGGATTCGTCTTTTTGCCCACGAGCCTGCTCTGGTACACGGCGGTCCAACACTGGTGGGGTGGGCAGTGGACGCTGTGGCCGATCGTCGGGCTCGTGGTGGCGCTGATGATCGACGTATCGCCGGCCAGCGGGCGCCGCCGCAAGCACCGGTGACCGCCGCACGCCATTCTTCCTCCCCCCAAGGAGCCTCGATGACCGACTCCGATTCCACCGCGCCGGACAACGCCGGCGTGCACGTACCGCCGCCGCTCATCTATCTGACGGCGTTCGCCGTCGGAATGTTCGTGCAGCGCGCCGTGCCCCGCACCCTGTTGCCGTCGGGCGAGGCGCGCTCGGCGGCGGTCGTGCTGGGCGTGGCGTGGGCCGTGCTCACGGTGTGGACCATGACCTGCTTCCGGCGGGCGCACACGAGCGTCATCCCGGTCAAGCCGACCTCGGCGCTCGTCATCAAGGGGCCGTTCCGGATCACGCGCAATCCGCTCTATCTGGGCCTCGTGCTGCTCTATGCGGGCGTGTCGCTCTGGCTGAACGCGCTCTGGCCGTTCGTCCTGCTGCTGCCGCTGATCGTGATCATCCAGACGTACGCGATCGCCCGCGAAGAGCGCTACCTGGAGCGCAAGTTCGGCGACGCGTACCGCGACTACCGGCGTCGGGTGCGGCGGTGGATCTGACCGCGACCGGCACGCCGCCGGCGGTGGCCCGGTGGGCCCGGCTCGGCCTGCTCGCCGCGCTCGCGCTATATGGAATTGCTTATATGCGCGATCCGGGGGGCGGCCACCTGATCGACGGCATCGACCTGGCCATTCACGAGACCGGACATGTGGTGTTCGGGCCGTTCGGCGAGGTCATCCAGTTTGCCGGAGGGACGCTGTTCCAGTTGATCGTGCCGGCGACGTTTCTCGTGTATTTCCTGCGGTTCGCGCCCACGCGCGACGAGTTCGGGGCCGCCGTGACGCTCTGGTGGATGGCGATCAATCTCTGGAACATCGCCGTGTACGCCGGCGACGCGCGGACGCAGCGGCTGCCGCTGGTGGGCGGCGGGGAGCACGACTGGGCGTACCTGCTCGGGCGCGCCGGGTGGCTGTCCTACGACACGCGGGTGGCGGCCTTGTTTCACGCGCTGGGGGTGGTGGCGTTCGTGGTCGCGCTGTGGTGGGGGTTCCAGGCGGCACGGCGTCTGCCGGCGGCGGCCGAGGTGGACGACGCCGGCGCCGAGCAGTAAGCTCCCGGCATGCCCAACCATTCCCGGTTCCGATTCGCGTGCGCCATGGCTGGCGCCGCCATGCTGCTGCCGGCCGCCCTCGCGGCGCAGCGCCCCACGCTGGCGCCGGCCGTGCGCCAGTTCGTCGCGGTGGACACCACCGTCGTCGCGCTCACCCACGTGCGGGTGATCGACGGCACCGGCGCGCCGGCCCGCGACGACCAGACCCTGATCCTCCGCGACGGCCAGATCGCGGCGATGGGTCCCGCGGGCTCGGTGGCCGTGCCGGCCGGCGCCCAGGTGATGGATCTCACCGGCAAGTCGGTGATCCCCGGGCTCGTCATGATGCACGAGCACCTGTTCTACCCCACCGGCCCCGGCGTATATGGAAATGAATATGTGAGCTTCCCGCGCCTGTACCTGGCCGGCGGGGTGACGTCCATGCGCACCACGGGCGACGTGGGCGGCTACGGCGACCTGCGGATGGCGGCGGCGATCAAGGCCGGCGAGCAGCCCGGACCGTGGATCGACGCCACCGCGCCCTACGTCCAGGGGCCGTCGCCCTTCGACCAGATGTACGCCCTCAAGGACTCCGCCGACGCGCGCCGCTACGTGAACTTCTGGGCCGACGCCGGCGCCACGTCGTTCAAGGCGTACATGAACATCACGCGCCCCGAGCTGGCGGTGGCGATCGATGCCGCCCACAAGCGCGGGCTCAAGATCACCGGCCACCTCTGTTCGGTGACCTATCGCGAGGCGGCCGATCTCGGCATCGACGATCTCGAGCACGGCTTCTTCGTGTCCACCGACTTCGTGAAGGACAAGCAGCCCGATGTGTGTCCGGGGCAGGCGGCCGGCATGGCCGCGCTGGCCGCCGTCGACTCGAGTAGCCCGGCGTTCAAGTCGCTGGTCCAGGATCTGGTGCGGCATCACGTGGCCGTCACCTCCACGCTCACCGTCTTCCAGACGTTCACGCCCGGCCAACCCATGCCACCCGGCCTGGACGTGCTCGATCCGATACTCAAAGCGCAGTTCGAGCAGTATCACGCGCGCGTCGAGCGCAACCCGAACTCGATCTACCCGAAGCTGTTCGCCGATGACCGGGCGATGGAGTTGGCCTTCGTGCACGCCGGCGGGATGCTGCTCGCCGGCACCGATCCGACGGGCGGGGGCGGGGTGATCCCCGGCTACTCCGACCAGCGCCAGGCCGAATTGCTGGTGGGCAGCGGGTTCACGCCGCTCGAGGCGATCAAGATCTGCACGCTGAACGGCGCCACATACCTCGGACGCGCCGACCGCATCGGATCGCTGGCCGTAGGCAAGCAGGCGGACCTCGTGGTGATCAACGGCAACCCCGCGGCGAACATCGACGACATCGAGAAGGTCGCGCTGGTGTTCAAGCAGGGCATCGGGTACGACCCGCAGAAGCTGATCGACTCGGTGAAGGGTAGGGTGGGGCTGTATTGAGAACGATTTGTACGACGGTATGAGGGTAGGACGGTAGCACGGATGACCGCGAACGCCGTGCACCCTCCTACTCTCCGACCCTCCTACTCTCCGACCTTCCTACCGTCCTACTCTCCTACTCCTCTCATGACCCGTCTCCACCCGTCTCGCGCCCGCTTCGCCGCCATCGCGGTCGCACTCGCCACGATCGCTGTTGCCAGGCCCGCCGCCGCCCAGCGCGGACTGCCCGCCATGCCCGCCCACGGCCAGCCGCTGCCGATCGCCGAGCGCTCCATGGTGATCACGAAATATGGCATCGTGGCCGCCAGTCAGCCGCTCGCGGCCCGCGCCGGGGTGCATATGCTCGAGCTCGGCGGCAACGCGGTGGACGCCGCGATCGCCGCGAATGCGGCCAACGGCCTCATGGAGCCGGCGATGAACGGCGTGGGCGGTGACCTGTTCGCCATCGTCTACATCGCGAAAACCGGCAAGCTGTACGGGCTCAACTCCAGCGGCTGGTCGGCCACCGGGATGACGCCGGCCCTGCTCGAATCGAAGGGGATCGAGCGCATTCCGCTGCGCGGCATCTGGGGCGTTACCGTGCCCGGGGCGGTCGCCGGCTGGCAGGCCCTGCACGACCGATTCGGCACCTTGCCGTTGTCGACGCTGCTCGCGCCGGCTATCGCCTACGCGAAAGAGGGCTTCCCCGTCACCCAGGTCATCGCCGAGACGTGGGCCGGGTACAAGCGCGCGCTCGACGCGACGCGGGAGGCGGCGGCGACGTACGAGATCGACGGCCACACGCCGCGCGAAGGAGAGATCTTCCGCAACCCCGATCTCGCGCAGACCCTCACGCGCATCGCAGAGCACGGACGCAGCGGGTTCTACACCGGGCCCACCGCCCAAGCCATCCTCGCCACCGAGCGGCGGTACGGCGGCACGATGACGGCCGCCGACCTCGCCGACTTCCAGCCGCAGTGGGTGACTCCGCTGCACGTGGAGTATCGCGGGTGGACGGTGTACGAGTTGCCGCCCAACAGCCAGGGCATCGGCGCCCTGATGATGCTGCAGATGATGTCGCACTTTCCGATGGCCGATTACGGCTTCCATTCCACGATGGGCCTGCACGTCATGATGGAGGCCAAGCAACTGGCGTACGCCGACGTGCTGCGGTACGTCGGCGATCCGCGGCTGGCGAACGTGCCGGTGGACCGGATGCTCGACCCCGCGCACGCGGCGGCGCGCGCCGCGCTGATCGATCCCGCGAAGGCGACGTGCAGCGAGCCGCCGTCCGAGTTCTCGTCGATCACCGACAAGAAGGGGGGCGACACCATCTACCTCACCGCGATCGACAAGGACGGCAACATCGTGTCGCTCATCCAGAGCAACTACGAGGAGTTCGGGTCGGGCCTCGTGCCCGGGGGCGCGGGATTCGTACTGCAGGATCGCGGGTCGCTGTTCACCCTGCAGCCCGACATGGCCAATACGCTCGCGCCGCACAAGCGGCCGTTGCACACGCTCATGCCGGGGTTCATGGAGAAGGACAGCGTCCGGATCGGCTTCGGCATCATGGGGGGCTGGAACCAGGCGCAGGCCCACGCGCAGTTCGTGGCCGACGTGGCCGACTACGGGATGAACATCCAGCAGGCGCTCTCGGCCGGGCGGTTCACGAAGCCCGGGTTCTCGGGATGCAGCTTCGACATCGAGTCGCGCGTCCCCGAGGCCGTGCGCGACTCGCTGTCGGCGATGGGCTACGACCTCACGCTCTACGGCCCGCGCACCGGCCACTTCGGATGGGGCCAGGCGCTGATGGGCACAGCTGGCGGCGTGCACTACGGCGCCAGCGACCCGCGGCACGACGGCGAGGCGGTGCCTCAGGAAATTCCAATCGGCGCGGGCAAGGGGTCGCGGTTGGGCGGGAGGTAGCGCCCCCGATCGCGCCGCTTACTCCTCCCGGAGCGTGACGAGCGGATCCGCGCGCGCCCTATCGGGACGGGCGGCCGGCGGTCCAGCGGCGGAGGCGCTCGCCGACGCTCTCCGGCAGGAGGAGGGAGTCGCTGATCGCCGCGATTTCCTCGGCCTCGCGCCACCGCTCCTCGAGAACCGCCAGCTCGCCCTCGAGGGCGCGGCGCTCCTCGGTCTCGTGCAGCGCCATCTCGAGGGCCAGCCGGAATTCTGGCTGGATGCCGCGGAGCGTCGACTCGGGGCCGGTGTGGCTCCACGGCCGCAAGGTCCCGATGCGCTGGAGCAGGGCCTGCGACGTGGGGTCGCGGTCGAGGAGGGCAACCGCGTCGCGGACGCGCCGCCGGCCGGCCCCCATGCGATTCACGTGGGGAAGGAGCGTGCTGAGCGCCCGCAGCGCGTCGTCGCCGCGGAACACGGTCGGGTCCGAGCGAAACATGCGCCGGTATGCCTGCAGCGGGCCGAGCATGGTCAGCATGTCCAGGCGAAACCGGCGGGCCTTCGGGTCGGGCGATCGGTGGGGCACGGACAGCGTCCACCCCCCGTCGCCGTCGGGCGCGAGGAGCAGGGAGACCAGATTGAGCGGGGAGATCGGCGCAACCTGGCCGTCGGGGAGCCGCAGGCTCGTGACGGGGTAGGTCCTGCCATAATGCGAGTAGCCCACGACGCCCACCTGCAGGGCCAGCGACACGGCGCCGATCGACGCGAACGCCGCGGCCCCGAACCAGAGTCCGCCGCCGCCGACCGCGGCCCCGGCCGTCAATCCGAGCGACCGGAGGCGCCGCCGGCCGAACTGATCGCCGTAGCGCCACGCCGCCATCTCGGGACGCTGCGGCGCGCCGATGCGGACCAACTCGGTGCCTTCGGCCAGGCGGCAGAGGCCGACGTTCTCGGTGGCCACGCGGCGCGTCGTGTCGCGGTACCATCGCTCGCATTCCTCGATCGCCTCCCACCGTTCCTCGATTGGGGTCAGGTTCCACCGCTCGCACTTCCGGCACACCACCCAGAGCCGTCCCTTGGCGGGATCGAACGCCAGCCGCCGCCCCACCGGGAAGCGCTCGACCACCTCGTTCTCGCCGAGCGCGGCCTGACAGAAGATGCAGGTGGAATACATGGGCCAATCAGTATGGGCCGCGGGTCCGGGGCGCCAGTCCGAGGACGCCCTGGCGGGCGCTTCCCGGCCCGGCGCGTGGTCGAGGGGAGCAATGCGGCGTTCACACTGCGAAGCGGCGTTCCAGCGACTCACCGACTCCCAGTAATCAATACGAGGGTCGATCCAACTTCGCGATCTGTATGATCGTCGCCGACAACTCCTCGATCGACTTCGTCGACGAGTCGAGCCAGCGAATGCCCTCGCGGGTCATCATGCGCTGGGCCGCTTCCACCTCGTAGCGGCAGTTGGCGAGCGAGGAATAGTCGCTCGCCGGGCGGCGTGCCTCGCGGATGCGGTGCAGCCGATCCGCGCTGATGGACAACCCGAACAGCTTCTCCCGGTGCCGATTCAGGTCATCGGGCAGCTTTTTCCGCTCGAAATCCTCGGGAATCAGGGGAAAATTGGCGGCCTTCACGCTGAATTGGAGCGCCAGATACAGGCTGGTCGGTGTCTTGCCGCTGCGCGACACCCCCACGAGGATGATGTCCGCGTCGTCCAGGCCGAGACTCGACACCCCGTCGTCGTGGGCCAGGGCGAAGTTCACGGCCTCGATGCGGTTCGTGTAGTCGAGACTGGTAGCTACCTTGCGGGATTTCCCGATGGCATGGGAACTGCGGGCGTGGAATTCTGACTCCAGCGGCGCGATGAACGTCTCGAAGAAGTCGAGGATCAGGGCGTCGGCCTCGCGCAGCCGCTGCGACAACTCGGGGTTCACCAAGGTCGAGATCACCACGGGGCGCACGCCGTCCAGGGTGCGGGCGGCGCGGACCTGGGCCAGGCATTCCATCGCCTTCTCCGTGCTGTCCACGAACGGAATGCGCACCTGCCGGAAGGCGATTCCCTCGAACTGCGACATCAGGCTGTGGCCCAGCGATTCGGCGGTGAGTCCGGTACCGTCAGAAATGAAGAAAACCGTGCGTGTAGCGGTCATGATCCGGAGATCTCGCGGAAATCGGTTAGACTAATTGTAACTGCATCGCCACTCCGAACTCCAATGACGACGACAGGTTGCGATCCATGACACGAAACACGCCTCCCTATGTGATCCCGTTCGAAAGCCTCCGCATGACCGATATCGACCAGGTGGGAGGCAAGAACGCCTCCCTGGGCGAGATGATCGCGCAACTGGCTGCCTCGGGAGTGCGGGTGCCCGGCGGATTCGCCACCACGGCCGTCGCGTTCCGCGATTTCCTGGCCCAGAATGGGCTTGCCGCCCGCATTGCCAAGTCCCTCGATGGGCTCGATGTCAACGACGTCAACACGCTGGCCGCGAAGGGGGCGGAGATCCGCCAGTGGATCCTCGCCACTCCGCTGCCCGAGCGGCTGGCCGCCGAGATCAAGACGTCGTACGAGACGCTGGCCGCGGGAAGCGGCCGCAATGCGTCGTTCGCCGTGCGGTCGTCGGCCACCGCCGAGGACCTGCCCGACGCGTCGTTCGCCGGCCAGCAGGAGACGTTCCTGAATATCCACGGCTACGAGAACATCGTGGGGGCGGTGCACGATACCTTCGCGTCGCTCTACACCGACCGCTCGATCGCATATCGCGTGCACAAAGGATTCGCGCACGCCGATGTGGCGCTGTCGGTGGGCGTCCAGCGTATGGTGCGCTCCGACCGCGGAGCGTCCGGCGTCATGTTCACGCTCGACACCGAGTCGGGGTTCGACCAGGTGGTGTTCATCACGGCCAGCTACGGGCTGGGTGAGACGGTGGTGCAGGGGGCGGTGAACCCCGACGAGTTCTACGTGCACAAGCCCACGCTGGCCCTGGACAAGCCGTCCATCGTGCGGCGCAGCCTTGGCTCCAAGCTCATCAAGATGGTGTTCACCGACAACCGCGAGGCGGGCAAGAGCACGGACACGGTGGACGTGCCGGAAAACGAGCGGTACCGATTCGCGATCAGCGATGCCGATGTGCTCGAGCTGGCGCGCTATGCGGTGATCATCGAGCAACACTACGGCCGGCCGATGGACATCGAGTGGGGACGCGACGGGGACGACGGCAAGCTGTACGTGCTCCAGGCGCGTCCCGAGACCGTCAAGTCGCACGGCGCCGGCCGGGTGACCGAGAAGTACCGGCTCAAGCAGCACGGCAAGGTGCTCGTGAAGGGACGCGCCATCGGGCAGAAGATCGGGCGGGGGCCGGTACGCGTGGTCAAGACCGCCAAGGAGATGGACCGCGTGCAGGCCGGCGACATTCTGGTCACCGACATGACCGATCCCAACTGGGAGCCGGTGATGAAGCGCGCGTCGGCGATCGTCACCAATCGTGGGGGTCGCACCTGCCATGCCGCGATCATCGCGCGCGAACTGGGCATTCCGGCCATCGTCGGCACGGGCAACGCCACCTCCACGCTCGAAGAAGACGAGCCGGTGACGGTGTGCTGCGCGGAGGGCGACACCGGGTACGTCTATCGCGGCGCCCTCGAGTTCGAGGTCGTGCGCACGGACGTGGGCAATCTCCCCTCGCTGCCCGCCAAGATCATGATGAACGTGGGCAATCCCGAACTGGCATTCGAGTTTGCTCAGATCCCCAACGCCGGCGTGGGGCTGGCGCGGCTGGAGTTCGTGATCAACAACGTCATCGGCATCCATCCCAAGGCGATTCTCGACATCGAGCACGTACGCGAGACGCTGCGCGAGGAGATCACGCGCCGGGCGCGCGGGTATGCCAGCCCCGAAGCCTTCTTCGTGGACAAGTTGGTGGAGGGCGTGGCCACCATCGCCGCGGGGTTCTACCCCAAGCCGGTCATCGTGCGGTTGTCGGACTTCAAGTCCAACGAGTATCGCAAGCTGCTGGGCGGGGAGATGTACGAGCCCGAGGAGGAGAACCCGATGCTCGGGTTCCGCGGCGCGTCGCGCTACGTGGCCGAGAGCTTCCGCGACTGCTTCGAGTTGGAGTGCCGCGCCATGAAGCGCGTGCGCGACGAGTTGGGGTTCACGAACGTGGAACTGATGATTCCCTTCGTGCGCACGGTGAGCGAGGCCAAGCGCGTGGTGGAGTTGCTCGCGGAGCACGGGCTGGAGCGCGGGGAGAACGGGCTGCGACTGATCATGATGTGCGAGATCCCGTCCAACGCGCTGCTCGCCGACGAGTTCCTGGAATACTTCGACGGCTACTCGATCGGGTCCAACGACCTCACGCAGCTCACGCTGGGGCTGGATCGCGACTCGGGGCTCGTGGCCCAGGGGTTCGACGAGCGCGACCCGGCGGTGAAGAAGCTCCTCTCCATGTCGATCTCGGCCTGCAACCGGCTGGGCAAGTACATCGGCATCTGCGGGCAAGGTCCGTCCGATCACGCCGACTTCGCCAGATGGCTGATGGACGAGGGCATCCAGACGATCTCGCTGAATCCGGATACCGTCGTGGAGACGTGGATGCGATTGGGATCTGCTTCATGAGTCGGTAGGGCGGGAGGGCGCTGGACGGCGTCGCCGTCGCCTCCCTGCCGCCGTACGGGTATGTTGGCGGGCAACGCTTTGGCTGGTCACATTGTCTCACCATCGTTTCCAGCCCGGACGCCCGCCATGTTCCGCGACCTCGCGTACGCCGCCCGTTCCCTTCGCAAGAATCCAGGGTTCACGATCACGGCGCTGATCACGCTCGCCCTCGGGATCGGCGCCACCACCGCGATCTTCAGCGTGGTGAACGCGGTGCTGCTGCGCCCGCTGCCGTACGCCGACGCGGACCGTCTCGTCGTCATCACGTCGGACATGGTGGCGCGGGACGTGAACGATTTTCCGCTGGCGCCGGGTGACGTCAAGCAGATGCGCGACGGGGGGACACTGTTCTCGGGGATCGCCGCGCTCACGACGTTCCGAATCCCGACCGTGGATGACAAGGGCAACACCGAACAGATCCGCGGCGCGCAGGTCACGACGAACCTCCTGAGCGTGCTCGGCGAGCATGTCGTGGCGGGGCGCGACTTCAGCGATGCCGACGGCACGGCGCCTCAGATCACGCTCGGTCCCGACGGCCGGCCGGTGGCGTCGAGCACGCCCCCGCCCCCGCCGGTCGCCATCCTTGCCTACGGATACTGGCAGCGTCGTTTCGGCGGCGATCGCGCGGTGGTGGGGACGGTGATCCCCGTCGGTCCCGCGCGCGCCGAGGTGGTCGGCATCGCGCCACCCGGCCTCGAGCTGCTGTTTCCGCCGAGTTTTCACGTTGAGCGCACGCCGGACGTGTACCTCGCCGCGCGCATCGACTGGGCCACCGCATCGCACATCAACGTGGGGTGGCGCGCCGTGGCCCGCATGAGGCCCGGCGTTTCGGCGTCGGCCGCTCAGTCGCAGATGAACACCGTGGCCACGGACCTCAACGCGCTCGTCCCGATCAAGCAGACCGCCGGGTTCCGGCTGCGCGTCGTGCCGATGCACCAGGAGATGGTGGCCGACGCGCGTTCGGCCATCCTCGCCCTCATGGGCGGCGTGACGTTCGTGCTCCTCATCGCCTGTGCCAACGTGGCGAACCTCCTGCTCGTGCGCACGTCCCGTCGCGAGCGCGAGTTGGCCGTCCGCGCGGCGCTCGGCGGCAGCCGCACGCGGCTGATGCGCCAGATGCTCGCGGAGGCCGTGCTGCTCTCCGCGGGCGGCGCCCTGCTGGGCATCGGACTCGCCGCCCTGGGCGTGAAGCTGCTGGTCGCCATCGGCCCCCAGGATCTGCCGACGATCGGCCGCGTGGCCATCGACCCGACGGCGCTCGCGTTCAGCATCGGCGCCGGCGTGCTGGCTGCGGCCGTGTTCGGAGTCGTGCCGGCGTTGCGGGCGTCGCGTCCGGACATCGTGCGCGTGTTGCGTTCGAGCAGCCGGACGTCTGAGCTGGGGGCCGGGCGCGCGTTGCGCAACGGGGTCGTGACCGCTGAGGTGGCTCTGGCGTTCGTGCTGCTGGTGGGGAGCGGACTCATGCTGCGCAGCTTCGCCGTGTTGACGCGGGCGGATCCCGGCTTCGATTCGCAGGGGCTCCTGACCTTCCAGGCGCGGAGTCCGGCGGGCGGCCCCCCAGAGGCGCGGGCGGCATTCAGCCGCCTGATGCAGGAGCGGCTCGCCGGGATGCCGGGGGTCACCGGCGTCGCGGCCGGCACTCCGGTGCCGTTCAGCGGCGGCGACGCCACGGCGCGCTGGGGCACCGAGACCGCCGTCAATGATCCCGCGGCGTTCCGGGAAGCCGACCTCGGCATCGTGACGCCGGGATACTTCCGCGTCATGCACACGAGGGTGTTGGCCGGGCGCACGTTCACCGAGGCCGACAACGTGCCGACGTCGACATCGGTCGTGATCGATCGGGCGCTCGCGGCCAGAGCATTTCCGGGACAGTCCGCGGTGGGGAAGCGGCTCTACGTTCGCTATCGCAGCGACGATCCGGAGTGGGTGGATGTGATCGGGGTGGTGGATCAGGTGCGGCGCGACTCGCCGGCGTCGGATGGGCCGGAGCAGATGTACGTGACCGACGGTGAGATCGGCTTCGGAATCGCGACGTGGATCGTGCGCACGTCCGGCGATCCGGCGCGACTGGAGTCGACGGTGCGATCCACCATCGCGCAGATCGACCCGAAGATTCCGATCGTCGCCATGAAACCGATGGGTGAATACCTGCGCGACGCGCGCGCCCCCACGCGATTCGCGCTCGTCCTGGTCGGTGCCTTTGCCGTGATTGCCCTCGTGCTCGCCGCCGTGGGGCTGTACGGCGTGTTGTCCACCATCGTCCGTCAGCGCACCGCCGAGATCGGGGTGCGGATGGCGTTCGGCGCGCCCAAGGGGCGCATCTTCGCGCAGATGGTCGGCGAGGGGATGCGACTCGGCGTGGTCGGCGTGGCGCTCGGCGTGGCCGCGGCGCTGGCGCTCACGCGCTCCATGCGGAGCATGTTGGTTGGCGTGGCGCCCACGGACCCGATCACGTTCGTGGCGATCGCCGTGATCTTCCTGGGCATCGCCGCGCTGTCGTGCTGGCTCCCCGCGCGTCGGGCGGCGGCGTTGGATCCGGCGGACGCGCTGCGGGGGGACTAGGGGGTCGGTTCCTGACCGTCCGACGGTCCTGCCGTCGGACCGCCGGACCGTCGCCCCCCGAGCAACTACTTCGTGGTGTGCGACTGGCGATGCGCGGCGAGCCACACGCCGATCAGTCCGATCGTCGTCCAGATTGCCGTGCCGGCCACTCCGCGGTCCCAGTGGATCACCCACTGACGGTTGTCGGCGGAAACGGTCCGGTAGACCGCCCAAATGGGAACGACGGGACTGAACGGCGAGTCGAGGATTCGGCGAGACAACTCGACCGCGGCGCGGGCGTGGTACATGGCTGGAAGCTGGAACAGGATGGTCAGGCCCACGGGCACGGAGACGATCCACGCCCCCGGGTGCTCCGTGGCGATCATCACGATCGACGCGAGCAGGTAGGTCATCGTGGCCGCGGCGAACGGTTCGAGAAACAGCCAGGTGGTGAGGTTGGCTTGGAAAGAACCCTTGCCGATCAGGACGATGGTCCCTCCCACGGTCCAGAGGGTGATCCAATACCCCGCGACAGCTACCATGCACCACGCCCAACCGGCCAACGCGCGAATGGCCGTGTGCGGGGCGGCGGACATCGGCATTCCGAGGTGGTAGCCGCGTCGCGAGGGCTCCTCGCGCTGCCACACGCTGGCCGCGGCAAACATCCCGAGCAGAAATACGGGAAACGTCATAGCCGGGTCGAAGGCGAACCCCGGAGGAGGGACCGCCCACGCCGTTTCCTGCACCGTCGCCAGGCCGGTGGCGACCCAGCACACCACGGCGAGACCGAGCAGGATGAGCGCGGCCGTCCGCATGGACCCGCCCACCGCCCGCAACTGTTGGCGGAGGACCGCCGTCCACTCCGGCGTATCGTGCAATGTGATCGTCGTCATACCTGGTCCGCCTTGGGGTTGAGCAGCGCCAGCGTGGCCTCGTGCAGCGTTACCGGCGCCACGTCGCGCACGGTCGCGCCGGCGCGCGTGAGCTGATCGGTGATCTCCGGTTCGCGGCCCCACACCGTCCACTGTACCTCGCGCGGCCCCTCCGTACGGCGCAGCACGGCGCCGTTGAGCGTCGGCACCCCCCTCCATCCGTCGGGCACGCCCGCGCGATAGCGGCGCAGGCCGGCGTGCAGGTCGGCCAGAGAGAGCTGTGCGCGCAACTCGCCGGCGCGCATCGCGCCCACGTGGTCCACCAGGCTGTCGATCTCGTCCACGTGGTGCGTGGAGATCAGGACGGTCGTCGGCGAATCACTCAGGTGATCCGCGAGCACGCCCAGCGTTTCGTCGCGCATGATCGGATCCAGACCGTCGATCGGCTCGTCGAGCAGCAGCAGCGGCGGGCGGTGGGCCAGCGCCATGACGAGGTGCACGCGCCGCGACTGCCCTTTGGAAAGTTCGCCCACTTTGCGGGCCAGATCGACTTCGAACAGTGCCGCCAGGCGCAATGCGTACGCCTCGTCCCATGCCGGGAAGTACTCGGCGTGGTGGCGCAGCAGCTGCCCGGCGCGCATCCACGCGTAGCCCCAGTCGTGGTGTTCGGGGACGTAGCCCACGTTGGCCCGTATCCGCGGCCCGTCGGTCCCCACGTCGAGCCCGAAGACCGACGCCGAACCGGCGTCGGCGCGGACGAGATCGAGCAGGACGCGGAGGGTCGTGCTCTTGCCGGCGCCGTTGGGTCCGATCAGCAGGTACACCGCGCCTTCCGGCACCTGGAGGTCGAGGGCGTCGAGCGCGGTCAGCCGGCCGAACCGCTTGGTGAGTCCGTGCGTGGCGACGGCCATGGGTCCGTCCGCCAGCCTGGTGGGAAGTGGATTCATCATCGGCAGTCCTATCCGTTGGATTTATTGGCAGCCGTCTGAATGGCCCTGATCAGTTCGTCGGCACCCAGCCCGTTGCGGTGCGCGTCGCGGAGCGCGCGCGCGGCGACTTCACGGGCAAGGGTGCGCTTCTGTCTTCCGTTGACGCCGACGTCGTTCACGAACGTGCCCTGCCCCCGCTTCACGTGCACCACCCCGTCGCGTTCGAGTTCGCGGTAGGCCTGGGCCACCGTGTTGGGGTTGACGCGCAGGTCCACGGCGAGTTGGCGCACGGAGGGCAGGGCGTCATCGGCGGCGAGCGTGCCCACGACCAACGCACGGCGCACCTCGTCCATGATCTGGACGTAGATGGGGCGTGGGTCGGCGGGGTCGACGGTGATCAGCATATGGGAAACTAGTGAACTAGGTAACTAATACACTGGGAGCGGCAGGGGAAAAAGTCAAGAGCAGGAGGGGAGGGGGGTAGGCGCGTGGGCAGCGGGAGGCAGGCATCCCGCCTACCCTTCTCCGCTCCTACCCATCTACTGTTATTCCATGTCCCGCGCATTCGTCAACGAAGACGCCAACGAACCCGAACGCCGCTACGTGCTGCCCCCGCGCGACGATCCGGGCTACGACGAGGCCGCCGCCTCGGCGCTGCTCGAAGGGGCCAACGTGGGTGACTCATTGAGCGCCGAACAAGCCACCGGGTATGCGTGGGGCGAGCAGAAGCTCAGACCGCACGTGCGGAAGCTGCTCGATCGCGCCCAGCGCGAGGGCGACGAGCGTACGGTCACCCTCGCCGAGCGATTTCTGCGCCAGCCGTAGGACCGCAGCACGCCGCCGCCGGAGCGTCGCGCCCCGTCGTTCCGTCCCGCCGTCCAACCGTCCTACCGAGCTTCCCCCAGCACCCGCCACAGATAACTGGCCTTGATGAAGAATCCATCGTTCGCGCGCCGCAGCTGCGTGAACCGCAAGGGTTGGGGCTCCGTCAACATGTTGCCGTATCCGAAGTAGAACACCGTGCCCGGCGTCGGCCGATACGAGAACAGCCAATCGGTGCGCAGCGAGTCCGAGATGGTCCGCGTGGACGGCGCCGAGCCGAGCAACAGTATCTGGCCCGTGCGCGGATCCTGCAGTGCCTCGTGGCGCATGGCCGTGTACTGCGTCACGACCCGGAAGAAGATGGACCGCGTGAGCTGGTACTCGACCTTGATCCGCGGGATGTACATCGCCGTCGTCCGCTCGCCGTCGCTGCGCCGCGTGAAGGTGCTGGCCTGGTACGTGGCACTCACCCGTATCTGCTCGGTCGGTCGCAGGTCCAGGCTCGCGTTGTAGGTCAGTCGGCGTACGCGGGACGTCTCCAGAAAGTCCACGTCATTGCCCGCGGTCACACCCGCCGATGCGTCGTACCAGGCGAACCGCGGCGTGGCGAGCGTGACGTTGGTGGTGAACGTCGTGATGCGGGGCGACGGCTGGAACGGAACCACGGCGTTTCCCACCGGCACGAACAGGTTCGCGTACGCCGCCTGATCGAAGGCGTAGCTGGAGTAGGTCGGCGCCACGCCCAACGACCATCCGCCGCGGAACGTGAACGACGAATTGGCGGTGGAGTAGTCCTCGAGCAGGCTCTTGGCCGCGAAGAAATCGTCGTAGTTCCAGGTCGCCCCTTGCCGCAGATAGACGTTGAACCGTTCGATGAAGGCGCCCGGCGCGCCGTACAGCGAGAGCCGATTATTGATGCTCGGCTGCACGACCCCCGTGCGCTGGACGAATCCGTTGTCGGCCGCGAACCCGTTGCCGATGCCGAGCACGTTGTAGTGGAACCCGAAGCGGCGCCCGGTGCCGTCGAGCACCGCCTCCCACATCGGTGCGACCTGGGTGGCGCCGCTCTGCGTGGTCGTGCTCATCACCGCCTGGAACTGCGCGTACGTGCGCGGGTCGACCGTCCAGTGAACGTCGCCGTCCACGACGCGGTTCGCGCGGCCTCCGCCCACGCGCTCGCTGTACATCATCCCCATCGTGCTCTGGTCGCCGAAGGTGCGCAGCAGCCGCACGATGTCCACGAGCGGCGCCTGACCGGTGGCCGTCGTGCTCCCCGCGTCGAGCGCCGAGAGCACGGCCACTTCGGTGGACCCGACCCTGCCCGTAAGCTTCATCGCTTCGTTGGGCTGCACGATGGTCCGGGTATAGAGCAGCGTGTTGGGCACGTTGAATTGGTCGGCGCCTTCCACGAAGAAGGGCCGCTTTTCGGGGTAGAACAGAGCGAACCGTTCGTCGGCCGCGATCTGCGTGGCGTCGGCCTCCACCTGCGAGAAGTCGGGCCGGATCGTGCCATTGAGGACGAAGTTGCTGCCCATCGCCCACCGGAGATTTCCGCCGAGGCGGGGCTTGGAGGTGTACTGCCAGCCGTTGTCGGCCGGCGCGCAGCAGGGGACACCGTTCACCGTGTTGGTGAGTTCGGGGTTCACGCTCACCACGTGTCCGTGGTGCATGCCGGTGAGCCCCACGAGCTGCCCTTCCTGGGCGATGAAGCTCGCCGACGCCTTGCGGGCGGCGGTCCAGGTCTCGGTATAGCCGTTGTGCTGGACGTTGCGTTGAAATTGGAGGCCCCACGTCTGCACCGACTCGCTCGGATACCTGAGCGCGCTGAACGGGATGCGGACCTCCACTTCGTATCCCCAGCTCGTCACCCGGCCCTTCGATTCCCAGATGAAGTCGGGGCTCAGGTCGGTCTGGCCGGGCATGACGTTCGACCCGGGCGTGAAGCCCCCGAGTTCGTTCTTGATGCCGTCGGCCTGCACGCCCAGCGGATTGACGATGAACACGAACGCGCGCGTGCGCTGGTCGTAGGTGTCGAGGTGAATCTCGAGGTTGTCGTCCGAACTCACGTTGTCGCGCTCGGCGAGCGTGGCGCGCACGGCGCCGTGCGGTTCGTACGCCTTGATCCCGAAGTACATCGCGTTGCCCGAGTACCAGACCAGGACGTCGGTGGAGTCGGGACTCGGTCGCTGGTCCGCGGGGGCGTACTCGGAAAAGCCGGTGAGCACGGCGGCCCGTTGCCACACCGGTTCGTCGAGGTTGCCGTCGATCGTGACCGTGGCGTCGATCCGCGGGACCCGGACGTCGGTCTGTCCGGCGCGGCCGTTGTAGATCAGGGGGGTGGGGACGGGCGGCCGCGCGGCGGCGACCTGGAACGCCCCGAGGAGGGCCAGAATCATGGTGGGGGGAATATATCGCCGGCGCGCCGTTCCAGAACGGGGGCATTCGGCCCGAAAAGGCTGGCGCCAATACGTACCGCGCACCAGCTTTTGAACGCGAATCCAGATGCTCCGTCCCACGCTCTCGAGGTCCGCCATGAGGCGCATACCGCTCCGCTCGCTCGTCCCGGCACTCGCTCTCCTCGCGCTCGCCGCGCCGGCCCAACCGGCCGCCGCCCAGGGCGAACTGCACGGCATCGTGCCGGGGCGCGATCCCCGCCAGCCCATCGACTCGGCGTACACCGCGAGGATCGCGGAGTACACCACCGAGCCGTTCTTCAGCTCGCCGCTGGTGAACTACCTGCCGGCGTCGAAGACCGTCCCGACGCCGATGGCCGAGCTCGGCGACATCGCCGGCGCCAGGGACAACCTGCCGTACTCGTCGCAGGTGTACGCGTACATGCGCATGCTCGCCAAGGCGAGCCCGCGCGTGCGCGTCTGGACCATCGGGCACACCGAGGAGGGACGCGAGATGATCGCCGTGGGTGTGGCCTCGGAAGCCGTCTGGAAGAACCTCGACGAGAACCGGGCCAATCTCGCCAAGCTCGCCGATCCGCGGACGATCGGCATGAACGACGCGGCCGCCAAGCAGCTCATCCCACGCACCGTGCCCGTCTACTACATCACCGGCACCATCCACTCCACGGAATCGGGCGCGCCCACGGCGCTCATGGAACTGGCCTACCGGCTGGCCGTGGACGAGAGCCCGTACATCGCCAACATCCGCGACCATCTTATTACACTAATAACACCGATCGTCGAGGTGGACGGCCGCGATCGCGAGGTGGATCTCGTCCGCTGGCACATGGCGCATCCGGGCGAGACCCCGCCGCCCCTCATCTACTGGGGCCACTACGTCGCCCACGACAACAACCGCGACGCCATGGACGCCAGCCTCGATCTCACGCAGAACGTGCTCAACACGTACGTGGGCTGGAATGCGCAGGTGCTGCACGACCTGCACGAGTCGGTGCCGTACCTGTACGACAACACGATCGGCGACGGCCCGTACAACGCCTGGATCGACCCGCTGCTCGCCAACGAATGGCAGATGATCGGCTGGAACAACGTCCAGGAGATGACGCGCTTCGGCATGCCCGGCGTGTTCGCGCACGGCGACTTCGACACCTGGTCGCCCGGCTACCTGATGTTCATCGCCGCCATGCACAACGGCATCAGCCGCCTCTACGAGACGTTCGGCAACGGCGGCACGGCCGAGACGCTCGAACGCACGTTGTCCCCGAGCGAGACCGAGAAGACGTGGTACCGCCAGGATCCGCCGCTGCCGCGCGTGATGTGGTCGCTGCGCGACAACAACAACTACGAAGAGACGGGCCTGCTCGTGTCGCTCGAGTACTTCGCCAACAACCGGCAGCTCTTCCTCGAGAACTTCTATACCAAGGCCAAGCGGTCCATCGAGAAGGCGACCACCGAGGGCCCGGCGGCCTACGTGCTGCCGGCCGACGATCCACGCCTCGGCTCGCAGGCCGACCTGCTGCACGTGATGCAGCGGCAGCACGTGGAGATCTCGCGCGCCACGGAGCCGTTCACCGTGCAGGTGCCGGTGAAACGGGCGGCCGGCAACGGCCGCGGGGGCCGCGGGGGTGATGCGAACGCGCCGGCGCCCGGCTCGGCCGCCGACACGGCCGTGCAACCCAAGCCCATTCCCACCGAGCCGCGCACCTTCCCGGCGGGCAGCTACATCATCCGCATGGACCAGCCGTACTCGCGCATCGCCGATGCGCTGCTCGACCATCAGTTCTGGTCGCCCAACGACCCGCAGAAGCATCCGTACGACGATACGGGGTGGAGCTTTCCCGAGGGGTTCGACGTCGAGTGCGTGCGCGTGGTGGACACGGCGGTGCTCAAGGCGCCGATGACCAAGGTGACCGGCGACATCGTGGCGCCGGGCGGCGTGAACGGAACGGGAAGCGTGTACGCCATCGAGAACAACGGCGACAACGCGCTGACCACCCTGCGCTATCGGTTCAAGGACGCCGACTTCCAGGCGGCCGAAGACACGTTCAGCGCCGGCGGCCACCACTTCGCGCGCGGGTCGTATCTGGTGAGCGGTCTGGCGCACGACGATCTCGACAAGGCCGGCAAGGAACTCGGCGTCGAAGCGTATGCGTTGGCGTCGGCGCCGAGCGTGAAGACCCATCCGCTGCGGGCGGCGCGCATCGCCATCCTGCACACCTGGCAGGGCACGCAGACCGAAGGGTGGTGGCGGCTGGCGTTCGACAAGCAGCACGTGCCGTACGAGTACATCAGCACGCAGGACGTGGCGAAGATCGCGGACCTCAATGCCAAGTACGACGTGATCGTCTTCCCGCCGGCTGGCGGCAACGCGATGTCGATCATCAACGGGATGCCGATGTGGCGGAACCCGATGCCGTGGAAGCAGAGCCCCGAGACGCCGAACATCGGCACCTGGGCGCAGACCGACGACATCCGCCCCGGGCTCGGCTGGGACGGGTTGCAGCATCTCGAGGATTTCGTGCAGAAGGGCGGGCTGTTGATCACGGCCGTCAACACGGCCGATTTCGCCATCCAGATGGGAATCACGAACGGCGTGAGCAACAGCCGGCCGCGCGGGCAGGAAGTGGTGGGCAGTCTCCTGCGCACGCGGATCGTGGATGGCGCGAGTCCCATCCTGTATGGCATCAGGGACAGCCTGGCCGTCTACAGCGACGACGGGGAGACGTTCGGCGTGAGCAACATGGCGGGCGGCCGCGGCGGGTTCGGCGGGCGGGGTGGCGGTGGCGGCGCGACGCGCGAGACGGGGCGCGGCACGGTCGACGACCAGGAGAGCGTGCAGGGCCGTCCGGCGCTGACGCCGCAGTTCGAGGCGCCCATCCGGCCGCGGGTGCAACCGTGGCAGGCGCAGCCGATCACCGATGAGCAGCTGCGCAACCCGCTCGCCATCATTCCGCCCGACCAGCGGCCGCGCGTCGTGCTCCGCTACACCGACCAGCGCGACCTGCTGGTGTCGGGGTTGCTGGACGGCGGCAGCGACATCGCGCAGCGGGCGATGGTCGTGGACGCGCCGCTGGGCAAGGGGCACGTCGTGATGTTCGCCAACAACCCCGTCTATCGTGGCGAGACGATCGGAGCGTACGCGCTGGTGTTCAACGCGATCATGAATTGGGACAACCTGAACGCGGGGCGGGTGCTGGACCAGCGGTAGGATGTAGGATGGGAGGACTGGATGAAGCGGCGGGGCGGCCACGGCGGGGACCGCCCCGCCGTGCGTAGGGCCCCGGCACGAAAGAAAATGGTTTGACTAGTCTGACCATATGACGTAGGTTTGGCGCATGCGCGACACCTACTCGCTGTACGAAGCCAAGGCCAAGCTGTCGGCCATCGTGCGCCGCGTGCGCGAAGGGCACACGGTGGTGGTGACCGTGCACGGCGAGCCGGCCGTGGAGATCCGGCCCATCGCCGCCGAGTCGGAGGACCTGAGTGCCCGACTGAGGGCTCTCGGCGAACGCGGCATCCTCGTCGAGCCCGCGGATCCGCGGGCGGCACTCCGACCAGGAGCGCCGAAGCGTGGCGCGCTCAAGCGGTTCCTCGCCGATCGCGACGGATGAGAGTCGCCTACGTGGATACGTCGTGCCTGGTCGCGCTCGAGTTCGGTGAACGGGGCGCGGCGACATTGGCACGGCGGCTCGGCGGCTTCGATCGCCTGGTCGCGTCCAATCTGCTGGAGGCCGAACTGCGCGCCGCCTGCCTCCGAGAGGGGCGTGACGCGCCGGCCGCCGCGCTGCAGGCCGTCTCCTGGATCGTGCCCGACCGTCCCCTCACGCCGGAGATCGCTCGGGTGCTCGATGCGGGGTACGTCCGCGGCGCCGACTGCTGGCACTTGGCCACTGCACTGTACGTGGGCGGAGACGCAGCGGCCATTTCGTTCGTGACGCTGGATGGGGCACAGGGGCGCGTCGCGCGCGCGCTTGGTTTCGCCCAAGACTGAAATCCGCAACTGTATAGGAGTGTGGTCCTTGCCCCGGGGGGCTTTGGGGCCCATGTTCAGGCCGGCTTGCACGCCCCCTCGCCCGCCTGACCGGTCGGCTCCAAACTGCCCGAAGTTCCACTTCCTGATCGGACGCGCCCGTCGCGTCCGATTTCCATATCTCGCAGGCCGGTCCAGTCCACCAAGGAGAACCCCTGAGCGACGCCGCGACAGGCTTCCGTACCGCGCTGGCCGACCGCTACCGCATCGAGCGCGAACTCGGGGCGGGTGGCATGGCCACGGTGTATCTCGCCGAGGACCTGAAGCACGACCGCAAGGTCGCGCTCAAGGTGCTGCGCCCGGAACTGGCCGCCGTGATCGGCGCCGAGCGGTTCCTGAGCGAGATCAAGACCACCGCCAACCTGCAGCACCCGCACATCCTCGCCCTGTTCGACTCCGGCGAGGCGGGCGGGTTCGTGTACTACGTGATGCCGTACGTGGAGGGCGAGTCGCTGCGCGACCGGCTGGATCGCGAGAAGCAACTCCCCGTGGACGATGCCGTGCGCATCGCGAGCGAAGTGGCCGACGCGCTCGAATACGCGCACGGCCACGGCATCATACACCGCGACATCAAGCCGGAGAACGTGCTGCTGCACGGCGGGCATGCGCTGGTGGCCGACTTCGGCATTGCGCTGGCGGTGAGCCGCAGCGACGGCGCCACGCGGATGACCGAGACGGGGATGTCGCTGGGCACGCCCACGTACATGAGTCCCGAGCAGGCAATGGGGGAGAAGGAGATCTCGGCGCGGAGCGACGTGTACGCGCTGGGCGCGATGCTCTACGAGATGCTGGTGGGCGATCCGCCCTTCACGGGGAGCACGGCGCAGGCGATCGTCGCCAAGGTACTGACGGCGGCGCCGGCGTCGATCACGGAGCAGCGGCACACCGTGCCTCCATACGTCGACGGAGCGGTGCTGCGGGCGCTGGAGAAGCTGCCGGCCGACCGATTCGCGAGCGCCGCGCAGTTCGCGGCGGCGCTGGCGGATACGTCGGGGGCGAGCGTGAGGAACGCCACCGGTCGCCGCGCGCCGTACATGAAGTCGCAAGGCGGGCTCGGCCTGCCCGCGGTGGCAGCGCTGGTACTCGCCGCGCTCGTTGTCGGTGCGGCGGGCGTCGCGTTCATGCGGCGCGGTCGTGCTGCGGCAA